>WJJN01000279.1 GCA_014729735.1 Candidatus Zhuqueibacterota bacterium | reverse complement strand
CCCTTTTCACAAAAGATACGAACAAAGGAGTTGATATATGAAACGATGTATTTTGTTGATAATGGTGCTGATAGTTGCTGCAGGTTCGCTGTGGGCGATGGGTAAGGATCAACAGGAGAAAAGCACTGAAATGAACTACGACAATGTCAAGATCAAAAAATTTCCGTTTGCCGTGCAATGCTGGACGTTTCGGAAATTTACGTTCTTTGAATCACTGGAAAAGATCAAAGAACTCGGGGTGAAATATGTCGAAGCATATCCGGGACAGCAGTTGAGTGCGGATATGTCGGAAGCCAAATTGCATCATGACATGAGCGATGAGCAGATGCAGCTTGTCAAAAACAAATTGAACGAGCTTGGTTTGACTGTCGTCAGTTACGGCGTGGTGGGTTTCGACAATAACAGGAACAGTATGAAAAAGGTGTTCGAGTTTGCGAAGAAGATGGGCATCGAGACGATCAATACCGAGCCGGCATTTGATGATTATTCGCTGATCGACATGATGGTCGAGGAGTACGATATTCAGGTGGCGATCCACAATCATCCGGTTCCGTCGAAATATGCGCTGCCGCAGACAGTGGCGGAGCACATCGAGGGGCATGATTGCCGCATCGGCTCCTGCGCCGATACGGGACACTGGCTACGCTCCGGCGTCCGCCCTGTGGACGCGCTGCGCCTGCTCTCGGGACGTATCCGCAATGTGCATCTCAAAGACCTGAACAAATTCGATGTCAAAAAAGCGCAGGATGTGCCATTCGGATCGGGAGTTGCCAATATTCATGATATTCTCGCCGAACTCACGCTGCAGGGATATGAGGGCTATCTTTCTATCGAACATGAAAACGAGGACGAGGTGATGAATCCGTCGCCGTCGATTCGCAAGGGGATCGATTATGTGCAGAGCATCACGTATTATCAGGATTACGAGCGGATACTTTCATACGACCGCGGCGATTTTTCGAAACACGGCTGGAATCATTACGGACCCGGGTATTTTATTCTGAATGAAAAAACCGGTACTCTGAAATCGCAAAAAGGAATGGGACTGCTGTGGTATGCCGAACGCAAATTAGGCGATTTCGTACTGGAGCTGGATTTCATGAGCACTGATCCTGTCACAAATTCAGGCATCTTCCTGCGCGTTCCTGAAATTCCCGTGAATAACGATTATATTTATCATTCTTA
The DNA here is from genome assembly GCA_014729735.1 of Candidatus Zhuqueibacterota bacterium. GTDB lineage: Bacteria > Zhuqueibacterota > Zhuqueibacteria > Thermofontimicrobiales > Thiofontviventaceae > Mariaggregatimicrobium. Next base: position 2,409 of record WJJN01000279.1, on the reverse strand, counting down.
TGAAATTCAGATCGATAATGCCTCTTCGGGTATTCATCGGACCGGCGCGGTTTACGATGCCGAAGCGCCGGTGAAAGATGCGTTCAATCCGCCCGGAGAATGGAATCACTATAAAATCACTTTCGAGGGAATGCATATTAAAGTGGAATTGAACGATCAATTGATTGTCGACTGGGATGCCGAGCCGCGGGGAAAAGTGCGGGATATTGCCAGAGAAGGCTATATCGGGCTGCAAAATCACGACAGCCGCTCGCCGGTTTATTTCAAAAATATTTATATCAAGGAATTATAATTGGGAGGATTGATATTCGTGAATAATCGAAAAAATGTATCAAGACGACAGTTCCTGGCGACATCGGTTGCAGGAACTGCCGCGGTGTCCATGGGACTGTCTGCTGTTGAAGGAGCAGCCGCTGAAACGAAGCATCAATTCAAACTGAAATACGCGCCGCATTTCGGCATGTTCAAGAATCACGCCGGCGAGGATCTGATCGATCAGATCAAGTTCATGGCTGAAGTGGGATTCACGGCAATGGAAGATAACGGCATGAAAGGTCGCACTGTCGACATGCAGGAGAAGATTGCTGCTGAAATGGAACGGTTGGGAATGACGATGGGGGTGTTTGTGGCGCATAAAATCTATTGGAGCGAACCCAATCTCACCAGCGGTGATCCTGATATGCGGCAGGAATTTCTGACGCACATCAAAGAGTCGGTAGATGTTGCCAAGCGGGTGAATGCCAAATGGATGACCGTGGTACCCGGACACGTGGATTTGCGGCTGGAACCGGATTATCAGACATCGAATGTGATCGAAGCGCTGAAATATGCCAGCGAAATCCTGGAGCCGCACGGATTGGTGATGGTGCTGGAGCCTCTGAATTTCTACAATCATCCCGGACTGTTTTTGAAGAAAATCCCGCAGGCGTATCAGATCTGCAAAGCTGTGGACAGTCCGTCATGCAAAATTCTGAATGATATCTATCATCAACAGATCAGCGAGGGCAATTTGATTCCCAATATTGATGCCGCGTGGGATGAAATCGCCTACTTTCAGATGGGCGATAATCCTGGCAGAAAAGAGCCGACCACCGGCGAAATCAACTATCGAAATATTTTCAAACATATTCATGATAAAGGCTTTACCGGTGTGCTGGGAATGGAGCACGGAAACAGCAAACCTGGTCTGGAAGGTGAATCTGCAGTGATAGCTGCGTATGCGACCTGCGATGATTTTTAACCGGAACCGGCAACTCGATTTGAATCTGTAAAGGAATTTGCAACATGAAATTGAAATCTGTTCTTTCTAAATTTAAAAGATTTGCTATGCCTGGTGCGTTCATACTGGGGATCGCTTCGGTTTTCGCGGTCCGGGCAGGACTGGAATACACTTCATCCGATGAATTCTGCGATGCCTGTCACGTGCACCCGCATTCGACAACGACATGGAAACAGGGATTGCACAAAGATACGGAAAGCGGCACGGCTGTTCATTGTGTGGAGTGCCATCTGCCGCCCGGCGGTCTCGCGTATTTAACGGAAAAAGCGCGGGTTGGGATTCGCGACTTGTATGGTACCATTTTCAAAGACGTCTCGAAAATCGACTGGGAGCAGAAATCACGGCGGGAAAATGCAGTGCATTTCACCTATAAAAAATCCTGTCTGCATTGCCATCAGAATCTGTTTTCAAAAGGATTATCAAAAAAGGGTGAGGACGCGCATCTCTATTATGAGCGAAATGCAGAAAGCCTGCGCTGCATCAATTGTCATCTGGAAGTCGGGCATTACCACGAGCAGCCGGTTGAGACAATGGAGCTGCCAGAAGCAGAGAAGGCGCAGGTCATTTTCAAGGCTCCGGCAAAGGTGGATTCATTTGTGAATTTCACGGAAAAAATACCGGGCAGCGCAGTCAGCTTTGAAATGGTCGCGATTCCCGGCGGTGAGTTCACGATCGGCAGTCCGCTTTCGGAGCCGTATCGTGATGCGGATGAAGGACCGCAGAAAACGGTGCGCATCAGCTCGATGTGGATGGGCAAAGCCGAAGTCACCTGGGATGAATTCGAGGCGTTCATCCGACAGACATCCAGTGAGGGAAGAACTGAGGATCAGTACGCGGCGGCTGGCACAAAAGGCGAGCTGGATGTGGTGACCGGTCCCACGCCGGCGTACGGAAATCCGGATCAGGGCTGGGGCAAAGGCAAACGACCGGCGATCACGATGACGCATTATGCCGCGCAGAAATATTGCGAGTGGCTGTCGCAGGTCACCGGAAAACGCTACCGCCTGCCCACGGAAGCGGAGTGGGAATATGCTGCGAGGGCGAATACAGAGGGCGCTTATTTCTTTGAAGGAAGTCCGAAGAAATATACCGAGGATCGATTCTGGAACAGCATCTTCGGCGCCGACACT
>WJJN01000030.1 GCA_014729735.1 Candidatus Zhuqueibacterota bacterium | reverse complement strand
TTTAATGACCCGCCGGTCGCTGATTTCAACGATCCCAGGCTGGTGAAAGTGGTGGAACTGGATGATGCCTGCCGGCGTCAGCAGATGGGAGAAGGCTGGTTCAAGACCTTCGAGGATGTGCCCACGCGTGCGCTGAGCTTGACGATTCCGGCAATCATGAATTGCAAAGCCATTTCCTGTGTCGTGCCTGACAAGCGGAAAGCGGACGCAGTTTATAACACCCTAAATAGTCCTGTCGATACTTCCTGTCCGGCAACAATTCTGCGCACGCATCCTGATACGGTATTGTTTCTGGATCCGGGATCAGCGTCGAAATTAACCATCTGATTGAATGGAGATTTAAATGAAATTTAAAAAGATATTACTCTTCTTAAGTGCAGTCGGACCTGGCTTATTTCTGATCGGCTACAATATCGGAACCGGCTCTGTCACTACCATGGCAAAATCCGGGGCAGAACATGGGATGTCATTATTCTGGGCGCTGGTGCTATCGTGTATTTTTACGTACATTTTGATGGTCGCTTACGGACAGGTGACCCTGGTAACTGGGAATACCGCGTTGTTCAATTTCAAATCGAATTTTCGATTTGGCAGACCACTTGCGATTTACATCATGATCGCGTTGATCATCGGTGAAATTCTGGCGCTGATGGGCATCATGGGCATTGTCGCTGATTTGCTGCAGGAAGGCTCCCGGCTTTTATTCGGCGGTACCGGTTTCAGCACACTCTGGATTACCGTGGTTCTGGTGATCGGACTCTACTGGCTTTTCTGGCATGGGCGATATCAACTTTTTGAAAAAGTGCTGACCGTGTTTGTGATCCTGATGGGAATTTGTTTTATCATAGTATTTTTCATGGTAAAACCGAGTATTTCCGTCATTGTCAGTGGACTGGTGCCCAGGATTCCTCAAACACCCGGCGCCTTCGGACTGGTAGCCGCGATGGCAGGCACCACATGTTCTGCGGCGGTTTTCGTGATTCGCAGTATCGTCGTGACTGAAAAGGGCTGGACCATTAAAAATTTGAAAGGTGAGAAAAGAGACGCGCTGGTATCTGCCAGCATGATGCTTTTTCTCAGCGGCGTCATCATGGCGGTCTCTGCCGGTACGTTGCATATCATGGGATTGAAACTGGACAATACCATCGAAATGATCGAGCTGTTTCAGCCCATCGGTGGAAAATTTGCCGCTTTTATTCTGATTTTAGGAGTGACAGGCGCAGGTCTGTCCACAGTATTTCCGATTATTCTCATTGCTCCCTGGCTGATCAGCGATTATACCGGCAGACCCCGGGATATTCATTCGCCGCTTTTCAGGATCCTGGGACTTGCCGGGATATTGTTTTGCTTTGGAATGCAATTTCTTGAACAGCGTCCGCCGGCACTGATGATTTTCTCACAGGCGTTTCAGGCGTGTATTCTGCCGGCAGTGGTGATTCCGATTCTGATCCTTATCAATCGAAAGAACTTAATGAACGAACATACAGCGGATAAAAAGATGAATGTCGGACTTGCTGCTGTGGTATTATTCTCATTGATGACGACCTACCTGGCTATTATGGAATTGTTACAGCAGGTGGGGATTTTGTAAATGATTTTTATAAAAGGACAATTCAATGACTCGTAAATTAAACCGGCGCACATTTTTAAAATACTCCGGGATCGGTCTGTCGGCTTTTGCCGCTGGCGCTGTGAATCTCACATGCGATAAGGAAGCGGGAGAGAAGCCGAATATCGTGATATTTGTCGCAGACGATGCCGGCTGGAAAGATGTTGGCTATCACGGCTCTGAAATTCACACGCCGGTGATTGATCTGCTGGCGGAAGAAGGTGTGGAGCTCGATCAATTCTATGTTTCTCCCACCTGTTCGCCGACCCGGGCATCTTTACTTACGGGGCGATATCCGAGCCGGTTCGGGATATTGGGACCTATTGCCATGAGAAGCACGCAGGCATTGCCAAAAGATGCGCCGACACTTGCAGAATGGTTTCATCAGCATGGCTATGAAACAGCCATCACCGGAAAATGGCATCTGGGATTGCGTCCCGAGGTGGGACCCAACCAATACGGTTTTGATCATGCGTACGGTTCATTGCATGGGCAAATCGATCAATACACACATCGGTATAAAAACGGCGACAAAAGCTGGCATCGGAACGGCGAGTTTATCGATGAAGAGGGGCATGCAACGGATCTCATCGCGGATGAAGCGATTCGATTTATTAAAAATATTCGGGCGAAAACAAAACCGTTTTTGCTGTATGTACCGTTTACAGTGCCACATTATCCTTTACAGGAAGAGGAAAAGTGGATCGAGCCGTACAATAATAAAATCGAAAATGAATCTCGCAAAACCTTTGCCGCTTCCATGACACACATGGATGATGCCATGGGGCGCATTCTGAATACGCTGGACGAATTGAAAATAGCGGACAACACCATTGTCATTTTCATGAGCGATAACGGCGGACAAAAACAGTGGAATCCGTCATTTGAATATGATTTGAAACACGGACCCAATGACATGCTCGGCAACAACAGTCCGTTGCGGGGCTGGAAAACCGATCTTTATGAAGGAGGCATCCGGGTCCCGGCGATAATTCATTGGAAAGGAAAGCTCGGTTCGAAAAAGGTGAATGAAGTAATTAGTGTTAATGATCTTTTCCCGACATTAGCGTCGATTGCGGGCATTGGAACGCCGGATGGCGCAAAAATAGAAGGAATGAATCTTGAATCCGTTTTAAAACAAAACGAGTATCTGTCAAAGCGGGTTTTATACTGGCGCACCAGAAATCAGGTTGCGCTTCGAAAGGGTGATTGGAAATTAATACATAATGGCGAGACTCCGGTGGCGGGGACCAGCGAATTATATAACCTCGCGGATGATCCGTATGAAGAATACGATCTCGCCAATGAAAATATGCAGATAGTAGAGGAACTCAAAAAAGAAATGGTAAATCAGTTTGAAATGGATGCGGAAAACAAAGCATGATTTTTCTAAAATACACGGAGGTTACCAGTGCAACACGTACATGATTTCGTTGAGGAAAAAATAACTATCCATACAAAAGACTGGTGGAAGGAGGCAGCCGCAGGCATACCTAACATTGTCACGGAACCACCAGGACCACAATCAAAAAGAGTATATGATAAAACCCGTAAGTTTATGCGGGGATTGAGCTCGCAGGTAAAACTTTTCCCGGTATGTTTTGATGAGGGATATGGGATTACATTAACGGATGTTGATGGAAATAAATACCTTGATTTTTCATCAGGAATTTATGTGACGTCCCTGGGGCATTGTCACCCCAAAATTACAGAAGCGATAAATAAATGGACGAATAAATTAATGAATTGCCATGATTTTACCACGCCTGTCAAGCAAAAGCTGCTGGAAAAATTAGTCGATGTGCTTCCGGGGCATTTGAACGCTGTTCAGTTGTACAGCGATGGCGCGACAGCGGTGGAAGCCGGATTGCGGGCAGCGCGGGCAATTACGGGAAAGCATGAGTTTCTTTCCTGTTACCGGGATTTTCATGGCAAAACTATGGGTGCGGTGAGCTGCGCGCAAATGTTTCGGGGAGACGTGTTGAGTTACGGTCCCACCCGGGCGCCGGGATTCTACATGGTTCCTCATCCGAATCCATATCGACCGACATTTGCCAGAGCCGATGGTTCTGTGGATACTGAACGCTATCTCCGGTTTTATGATGAATTCATCAAGGAAGCGACTGTCGGCAATGTGGCGTCGTTCGTACTTGAACCGGCGCAGGGCTGGGGCGGATCGATTTTCCCGCCGGATGACTTTTTCCCGAAGTTGAGGAAGTTTTGTGATGAACGAGGAATCCTGCTTTTTGCCGACGAGGTACTCACCGGTATGGGCAGAACCGGCGAGTGGCTGTGCATGAGTCACTGGGATGTCGTTCCGGATATCGTCACATTTGGAAAATCTTTTGGAAACGGATTCCCGGTAACGGCAATGATCGTCAGAGAGGAGTATGCCGAGGCGCTGGATCGGATTTCAGCGTCATCGAGTTATGGCGGAAATCCAATGGCGTGTGCGGCGGCGCTCGCTTCCATCGAAGTGATAGAAGATGAGGAAATCCTCGAAAATGTGCAGCGGGTTAGCGGCTATTTTCAGAAACGGATGCACCAGATGAAAGAAGATCATCCCATCGTTGGCGATGTGAAGGGCAAGGGATTCCTGCTCGGTCTCGAGCTGGTGAAAGATAAACAATCCAAAGAACCGTTCAACGAAGCGGGCAAACTGGTTTATCAGAAAGCCTTTCGTAAAGGACTGGCATGGATTCCGGCAGGACATATTTTGCGCATGTCCCCGCCACTCATTATGGATGAAAAACATGCCGCGCTGGGAATGGATATTATTGAGGACTCTATTTCAGAAGTGGAACGTGAATATCATTATGTATAATGATTTACAAGGAATAAGAAAATGAAACAATATCGTTTGAACCGGATTTTCAATGCAAAATCCAATCGCTGTTTCAATGTGGCGATCGATCATGGTTTTTTTAATGAAGCGTCGTTTTTAAAGGGAATCGAAAATATTCAACAGGCGATTCAGGTCGTGGTGGAAGCCGGACCCGATGCCGTGCAGCTCACGGTCGGGCAGGCGCATTACCTACAATCTATTCCCGGCAGAGACAAGCCCGGACTGGTACTGCGCACGGACATCGCCAATGTTTACGGAAAGTCGATCCCGGATCATCTGTTCAGCCGGATGATCGAGCAGCCGGTGGAGCAGGCGCTGAAACTGGATGCGAGCTGCGTTGTCGTCAATTTGTTCAATATCCCGGGGCAGCCGGTGGTCGCGGATCATTGTATTCAAAATATCCTGAAAATCAAGCCGTTCTGCGACGAATATTCCATGCCGCTGATGGTGGAACCGCTGGTGTTTCAATCCGCGGACAAAGCCGGCGGCTACACGGTGGATGGCAATCCCGATAAAATCATCCCGCTTGTACGGCAGGCGGTGGAGCTTGGGGCAGATATTATCAAAGCTGATCCGACCGAAAATATCGATGTATATCATAAGGTGATCGAAACAGCAGGCAGGATTCCGGTGCTCGTGCGCGGGGGCGGCAAGGTCTCGGATGAGGTTATACTGGAGCGCACGGAAGCGCTGATGAAACAGGGCGCGGCTGGGATTGTGTACGGCAGGAATATCATTCAGCACCAGAATCCGGCAGCGATTACCAGAGCGCTTATGGCTGTGGTTCATGAGAATTTGTCTGCGAGAGACGCAACGAAATTTCTAAAATAATGAGGAATAAAATTAAAAAAGGCTCCGTAGTCATTGTTCTCGATCTCGGCACGAGTGCTTTTAAATGCGGTCTGGTCTCGGACGCATTGAATATTGTTGCCGCGTGCAAACATGACGTGCAGTTGCAGAAACACTCCGGTTTGATCGAAATTGATTTCGAGGCTGCAATTCAAACATGTTCTGCGCTGATCAGGCATATCATCGGGGAAGCTGCGGCAAAGAGATGCCGACCAGAAGCGTTGATTATCACCAGTCAGGCGCAAACCTTCGTGCCGGTGGATCGTGACTTCAAGCCAATGATTACCGGGATTAGCTGGCTCGATACACGCGCCGGGGACGAGGCTGATTTTCTTTCGCAGTCGATCAAGAATATTCCATTGAAAATGGGCTACAGGCGTCCGTCGCCGATGCTCTATTCTTCAAAATTACTGTGGTTAAAGAATTATCTGCCGGAAATTTATAGAAGGGCGCACGCATTTCCGCTGCTCAACGAATTCATCGTTCAAAAATTGACCGGTGAATTTTATACGGATTACACGAATTTCGGAATGACGGGAATGCTGGACATTGGCGGCAGAGAATTGAAT
>WJJN01000278.1 GCA_014729735.1 Candidatus Zhuqueibacterota bacterium | reverse complement strand
GCCAATCATTCATCTGAAGCTGCATCCCGGAAGCACTGAAGAAGTGGAGCTTCGAGTTCAAAATAAAGATGAAGCGGAATTGAACCTGAATATCAAAACATATCCGCTGGCAATGGATGAGTCTGGCAATGCAATGGTTGGCGAAGATCAGCGTTTCTCATGCAGCGCCTGGCTGGAGCCGGCGAGGAATTCCGTATCGATCCTCCCGGATTCAACCGCTTTTGTCGCGGTGAAAATCAAGGTACCTTTTAATGTGAGCGGCGGCAGATATGGGGTGGTGATGTTCGAGACATCTCGCAAAATGCAGGGTGAAAAAGAAATTCTGTTGACCGGACGCATGGGCACTATTTTAATGATCGAGCTGTATGGCAGAAAGCAATTCGACAGCCGGATTATGAATTTTTCGATAGCAGGAAATTCCAATCCCGTCGATTTTTCTGTCACCATCCGCAATAATGGCAATATTCATATCACGGCAAAAGGATCGATTTTGATTTCGGGAGAGGACGGGAGAATTGTGGATCGCATAAACCTAAATACAGGGACCGGGACGATTTTGCCGGAAAACAGCCGTATATTTTCGGCGATCTGGCAAAATGAGCGGAAGATCATTCCCGGCGCCTACCGGGCAAAAGTTCGTATTATCATTCCGGGGATTGGAAGAGTTTTAGAGAGTGAAAAAGTTTTTTACATAAATAAATGAGGAAGCCGGTTATCGCGCCGCTAAGCTATTCGATAACCGGCTTTGGTCACAAAACCTGTCGCAGTTGACAGGTAAGTGGTGTTTCAATATACCACTTGCGGTGGAAAAAATCAAGTGAATCTTTTTCAACAATTTTTTGGAAAAGACGATTTGATTTGGACATCGCGTGGTATTGTTCGAATGCATTTCGGCTGCCACAAATAACATCGACTATTTCCGAAACTAAGGGCGGCATAGTTCCCGCGGCGGAAATATCGGACAATTACGAGGAGGTAATGCAAGTGTTCAAAGATAAATAGACGAATAAAACCATCAGGCTTTATTCAACCGCGGGGAGTAAAACCTGAAATGAATCCAAAAGTAAGGAGAATTGTAATGAAACGCTTAATTATTCTTGCCGCATTATTTTGTTTTGCATTTTCTGCATTCGGACAGAGTGGCATGGGACTTTGGCCTCTGAACTGGGGCGATCCCACCACGTATGTCGATTATGCAAATCCTTATGAAGCAACCGGTTATATTTATCATCCCTCCACCTACACATGGGAAGATGGCAGCGAAACCAACGATGGTTTGATCACAATTACATGCGATATTGAAATGTACATGTCTATGCATCTGGATGCAACCGACGTGTATTTTCACATTGCAGATGACCGAACCACGATGAATGCCTATATTAATGGCTGGCTGGCATCGAATAACGGACAATGGTTGTTTGTGAGTTCTGATCAGGGAAACAAGGATTTGGATAATCTTACCTTTATCGAAGATATTTTCGGTCGGGACGTCGCGTGGCATACGGCGAACAGCAGAACGGTTCCGTCGGATATTCCGATTGAATGGTATTTGAAAGAGCCGACGGATGCGGATTGGCGTCCGGGTACCCCTTCAACAAGCGGAAATAATGATCAGTTATGGGGATACACCTGGCTGCTTGCGAATGGCGAACCCTGCACGCATCATTTTACAATCAAAATCAAGATTATGCCTGCATTCCACCAGCCGGATGGTCGCTATGAGATGGATCCGTTAGTCACAGTTGCACCGACATTATAATTTAAATTTTCCGGATTCCCGGCACGTTCTGTCGGGGATCCGGTAATTCGAATCAAAGGATTTATCAAATATGAAAATTTCCAATCAAAGCATTTTACTCCTGGTGTTTATTTCCTTGTTGTTCATTCCGTTGCTGCATGGTCAACAAATACGAATGGGTCCGCCGATTGTTGAATTGCACACGACGCCGGGATCGGCTAAGATTTTTTATCTCAATTTAATCAATCAAACCGATTATGAAGTGAACTGTTCGTTGCACATTAAAGGCATGGATGTAACAGAGCAGGGAATGCCTTTTCCTGTGGATAGCAGCGCCCGAAATGCCGCGCCTTTTTTGAAGGTTCATAATGATAGAAATTTTTTGTTAAAAGGAAAAGAAACTATCAAAATACGCTGTTCATTCAAACCCGATCTCAAGACAGAGACGGGAGGTTATTATGGGATGATTTTGTGTCGAACCTCGGAGCCCCAAAAAATCCGCGAGAATAAATCGAAACTGCAAACCCGTGTTCAACTGCGATTTCAATTTGCATGTGTGGTGATGGCTGTGGTGAAGGGAGCGCATATTCAGGCGAAAATCGAGCCGGAACCGCCCATTATTTTTGCCGGGAATCGCGGCGGAAAAAAGAAAGAGCGCAATTGGTATATAAAAGTGCCTGTGCGCAATGATGGAAATATTCATGTGGTGTTAGACGGAGACGTGCAACTTTTAAGTGAAACCGGGCAGCTTGTAACACGGATGGGACTCGTTGCCGGAAAAGGCTACCTTCTGCCAAAACAGCGACGGATTTTCAATGCAACCGGCAGGGGACCACTACCGGATGGTGTATATGTTGCAAATGTAAAATTGGGACAGCCGGACATAAAGAAATTTGCTACGGAAAAAATTCCGTTCTATGTATTGCGGGGACAGGTCTATGCAGGTTCTCCCGACGAAAAAGGGACATCGTCACTTACTGAAACGAGTCAGGGATTCATAATCAACAAAAGCAATATCAATGCGAAAATACCACCCGGCGGACGCCAGTATCAGGTGGTACAGCTCATGAACATCACTCCGGAGCCAATTGATGTGACTGCCGTAATTATGAAATGGGATCAGGATATAGATGGTGACATCATTTTCCCGAAGCAGTCCAAGCACGACCGGCATCTCGGCAATGAAGTCAAAATAACACCCGAGCAATTTACGATTCCCCCGAAAAGAAAGAAGAATGTAAAACTGCTTTTTCAATTGCCCAAAGAGGCAGACGGCGATTATTTTGATGCAATCGTTTTTCAAAAAGTCGGAACCGAATTAACTGATAATGCGCCTCTGTTGCAAATACAGAGTGTGCTGGCGGCTATTACCGCCCGAAAAACGGGAAATCCCGCCGGCGAAATCGTGGATTTTAAAATCACTGAAATCAAGAACAAGGGATTTTTGTTTAAGGTGACAGTTAATAACTCCGGGAACATTACAAATTTTCCTGAAGGCAGAATTTCTATTTTCGATGCGGATAATAATAAGATCGATGAAACGCTGACGTTTGGTAAAGACACGTTTGTCATTCCGGAGAATTCCGTGAAATACGAAGTCGAGTGGGGCAGACTATTGCCGCCGGGCAAATACCGGGCAGAGCTGACATATATTTTCGATCAGTCTCAGAAATCGATTCAAAAAATAAGAACATTTTCAGTGAAATAAAGAGGGGAGGCATCGATGAAAAAAATACAACTCCTGATGCTGTTGTTCACCCTGCATGCCTGTGAAGTTTATGGAAAGCACGATCCATCGAATTATATTCTCATTAATGAAATAAAAACGTATGGGGTGACGGATTTTTCAGATGAATTTATTGAGCTTTTCAATGTGTCCGATTCACTTTTCAATATTGGCAATTACAAAATTCTTTATTACAATGGGG
>WJJN01000277.1 GCA_014729735.1 Candidatus Zhuqueibacterota bacterium | reverse complement strand
TCTCTGGCAGGGTATGCGGATATTTTCCTGCGGAATGTGATGGCGTCGGGAGTCGTGCCGCAAATTTCGGCAATTTTCGGACCCTGTGCCGGTGGCGCTGTTTATTCGCCGGCTATCACCGATTTTATCATCATGTCGAAAGATACCAGTTATATGTTTCTCACCGGTCCAAAGGTAGTGAAAACAGTAACAAACGAAGACGTAACCGAGGAAGAGCTCGGCGGTGCAATGGTTCATAATCAGGTTTCCGGTGTTTCCCATTTTGCGGTAGAAGATGAACAGGAAGGATTGAGTTTGATCCGGAAAATTGTAAGCTATCTGCCACAGAACAATATGGAAGATCCGCCAGTGGTCACTTGCACCGATCCCATCGATCGGCTGGAGGAATCACTGAATTATCTCGTTCCGGATAGTCCTAATAAACCGTATGATATGATGGACGTCATCCACGGTGTTGTTGATGACGGCGAGTTCTTACAGGTGCAGCGGATGTGGTCGCCGAATATTATCATCGGGTTTGCCCGGTTTAACGGGCGCTCGGTTGGGATCGTGGCAAATCAGCCACAATCACTCGCCGGTGTGCTCGATATAAATGCATCGCGCAAGGCTTCTCGCTTCGTCCGCTTTTGTGATGCATTCAATGTTCCGCTGGTTACTTTTGTCGACGTGCCGGGATTTCTGCCGGGCACGGCGCAGGAATTCGGAGCGATTATCAGTCACGGCGCGAAGCTGATTTACGCGTATGCCGAAGCCACCGTGCCCAAAGTAACGATCATCACCCGCAAGGCTTACGGCGGTGCGTATGATGTGATGAGCTCTAAACATCTGCGCGGCGATATAAATTACGCCTGGCCCACAGCCGAGATCGCGGTGATGGGACCCCGCGGTGCAATCGAGATTATTTACGGCAAAGAAATCAAAGAAGCGGACAATCGGGAAGAAGCTATCAGGCAGCGGGAGGCGGAGTACAGGGCGAAATTCGCAAATCCTTATGTTGCGGCGCATTATGGCTTTATCGATGATGTGATTGAGCCGCGTAACACGCGTTTTCGTGTTATCCGGGCATTGGAAAGTCTGGCAACCAAAAGGGATACCAATCCGCCGAAAAAACATGGAAATATCCCACTTTAATTTTAGACAGGAGAGAATACAATGCTATTAGATGTGGCAGCCGGTTTAAATTTTGCCATATTCCCGAATGATGAGGCATCCGCGAACATGTTTACCGGAGTATCCATCGCGATCGTCGGAATTTTGATCGTGTTTTTAAGTCTGGTTCTTCTATATTTTTGTATGAAATTATTTATATTTTTATTGGAATACTCACGAGATAAGCATGAAAATATAATGAAGCGAGTTAGTATCAGCGGCAGAACCGGCAAAGAGAATATATCCGAGGAAGTGGTAACGGCAATCGCAATGGCGATTCAAATGAGCCGAGAAGAATATCATGATATCGAAAAAACGATTATCACATTGAATCGAATTACCAAACCATATTCGCCGTGGTCATCGAAAATTCATGGCATACGCAAATCGCCGCATTCTAATATATAAAGGAAGCGAGATGAAAAAATATAAATTTTCAATCAATGGCAATCCGTATAGCGTTGTCATTAAAAAGTTATCCGATGACCAGGCGGTTGTTGAAGTGAACGGTTCCGAATACAATGTGGATATTCTGGAAGAACCGGTTCAGCACAAAACACCACAACTGGTTCGCTCCCGGGCTGTACCGGACAGCGAGAGCAAGCAGATTAAGACCAAAGCCTCGGCTCGTCCTGCGACAAGCGGGATGATCAAAGCACCATTGCCTGGTCTTGTATTAGCTGTAATGGTCAATGAAGGGGACGAGGTAAAAGTCGGACAAACAGTCGTTCAGATGGAAGCGATGAAAATGGAAAATAACGTGCAATCAGGTCGTACGGGTACTGTCACCAGCGTCAATGTAAAAGCCGGCGATTCGGTTTTAGAAGGAGATGTATTAGTGGAGATCGGAGGATAGAATGGAGGGACTGTTTCGCTTTTTTCATTACAGCGGTTTCTACAATGTGACGCCCGGACACATCGTGATGATTCTCATTGGGTTGCTCTTCATTTATCTTGCAATCAAGAAAGACTACGAGCCGTTGCTGTTAGTGCCCATCGGGTTTGGCATTCTGATCGGCAATATTCCATTCTGGGAAGGAATCGGTTTGCAGCTCGGAATTTACGAGCAGGGCAGCGTGATGAATTATCTGTACTATGGCGTGCTGAAGGGAATCTATCCGCCATTAATTTTTCTCGGGCTCGGCGCGATGACGGATTTTTCGGCGTTGCTGTCAAATCCGAAACTGCTACTATTGGGTGCAGCGGCTCAGGTGGGGATTTTTATAACTCTCTTAGGCGCACTCGCTCTCGGATTTACGCCGCAGGAAGCTGGCGCAATCGGTATTATCGGTGGTGCGGACGGACCCACAGCGATTTTTATCGCATCGAAACTGGCGCCACATCTGATAGGATCGATAGCAATTGCAGCGTACTCTTACATGGCACTGGTTCCGGTGATCCAGCCGCCAATTATGAGACTGATGACCAGCCGCAAGGAGCGGCTGATCCGCATGAAACCGTCACGGAACGTTTCGAAGACAGAGAAAATTCTGTTTCCGGTATTCGCCTTCCTGATCACCGCTTTTATAAGTCCGGGGTCGATTCCGCTGCTGGGAATGCTCTTTTTCGGAAATCTCCTGAAAGAAAGCGGCGTCACTGAGCGGCTGGGCAACACCGCCCGAAATGCTCTTATCGATACGGTAACAATTTTATTGGGACTCACAGTCGGCGCCAGCACCCAGGCAACTACTTTCTTAAAACCGCAATCGATTCTCGTATTTATATTAGGAGCGATTTCGTTTATGATCGCGACAGCCTGCGGACTTCTGTTCGCCAAAATCATGAACTTATTTTTTAAAGAAGGAGATAAGATTAATCCGCTACTCGGTGCGGCGGGCGTGTCTGCTGTCCCGGATTCAGCACGAGTTGTACAGAATTTCGGTGCAAAAGAAGATCCGAGTAACTTTCTGTTAATGCACGCAATGGGACCCAATGTCGCGGGTGTTATCGGCTCCGCTGTCGCCGCGGGGATTTTGCTTTCTATTTTGATGGAAACGGTGGGGATGTGATTTGCTATGACAGTCCTGATTGACGTTTGAAAATAGGGGACTGTATCAGAAGTCAGATCGCAGTGTCATTCGTCTGAATTCGTAAAAATACCAATTTTGCAGCGCGACTGTATCAAAAGTCAGATCAGGGTGTCATTCCTGCGAATGCAGGAATCCCCTAAATTTTAATAAATAGGAGATTCCGGGACAAGCCCGGAATGACATTTTACAGCCATTTTTTTTAATGATGAATGGCTTGTTTTTTAAACCGGCGAAATAATCGGCTCATCGACGAACATTTTATTGAACGCGTGTAATGCCTTCTGCAATTGATGCTCCGGCAGAATGCATGTAACGCCTTCGATCGCGAGTGACAGGGAATCGAATTCCACTTCGTATTGACTAAATGCCCGGAGCACATCGCTGGCGAAACGCGGCAAATTTGCGATCTCCGTGCCGTGCATAAACACGAGTGCCAGATCTTTTTTATATGAAATACCCGTGGCTTCGATGAGCTTCATGTTATCCTTCATCAATTGAATCGATTGATCCGAATCTTCTGTCGATACGGTAAATGCGATGTCTCCTTTTTCTGTACTGTGCATTGAATGTTTGACGGTTAGAATGTTGATTTTTTGGGCGGCGAGCAGGTTAAAAATTTTGGCGAATACTCCGGGTTTCTCAGGGATGCTATGCATGATGATTTTCGTATAACTCCCTGTATGAAGGAATTGGTATCTATTCATTCAAGCCTCCTATATTATTGGGTGATTTAATATACAGAAATATCTACAATTTTGCAAGTAAATTTTCCGGGTTTTTCCCGGATTGAAACTTCAAAATTTATAATTCGTTATAATAGTACTCAAATTGAATTATCATCTAAAAGTCAAATCATAAATGCTTTGAAGAAAGGAGTATTTTTATGGCAGAACACTCGGAAAAACGTCGCAATCTATTTTGGGGTTTTATGATCATTCTTCTTGGAGTTTTGCTTTTATTGAATGAATTTGATGTTGTTGATATCGGTGATCTCTGGCCGCTATTAATTATCGGAGTGGGAATCTGGTTGATTCTGAAACCAAAATCCGGCTCCAGTAGAGGTGAGGGATTTGGCGGCAGCTTCGGAGATCAATCATTCATTACAGATACGCCTGAGGTAATCGAATCGAATACATTCGGAGATATTAAAGTCACGGTAAAATCTAAAAATTTTACCAGCGGGCGCATTAATACGACCTTTGGCGACGTTAAAGTCGATCTTGCCGAGTTGGAGGTGCAAGCCGGCGAGCAGACACTGAGGCTGAGTACAAACTTTGGTGATATCAAGATCGGCGTCCCGAAGAATGTACCGTTCTCGGTTCAGTCAAGTAACACAGCAGGTGACATGCATATTTTCGATGAAAAGCGCAGCGGCTGGAAACAATCGGCAACTTACGCCAGCGAAGGATATGCGACAGCAGATAAGAAATT
>WJJN01000276.1 GCA_014729735.1 Candidatus Zhuqueibacterota bacterium | reverse complement strand
CCTCGAAAACCGCGGGGACAAGCGCGGCAATGCGTTTTTCATTCCTCAGACTTCGATTGATTTTGTGAAGCCAATCACCGAAATGCACTATGTCACGATGATGCCAGGCTCGATTCGCGGTAATCATTTTCACAGCAATCGTCGGGAACTGGTTGTCCTTAATTATGATGGCGACTGGGAACTTTCGTGGCAGGAAAATAATAACGCGGAAGTCAATTTAGAAGAATTTAAAGGCGGCGGCGCAGTCGTCATCGAAATCGAAGCGCAGGTTATTCACGCTTTCAAGAATACTGGCAAAGGTCAGTTGCATCTATTCTGCTACTCGAATCATCAGAGCGCAGCAGACGAACCGGATACAACGCGTAAAGTTATTTTGGATTGAAACATTAATCTATTTCAATTCTGCATTTATGGAAAACTGCGCTTCAGATCATCGATAAATTGCTTGAACCGGATTTTAAAAATCCTTATCTTTAATCTTTTATCTACTTAAGACATAAATCAGGAGAATAGAATATGCGTTTATCTAAAATATTGGTTGCCATTATGCTCGTTGTTTTTTGTTGCATCAGTATATCCATTTCCCGAGAGCTTTCGGTTCAATCTCCGGACGGCACGCTTACGGCGACGTTTCTGTTGAACAACGGTATTCCATATTATATTATCACCAGAGAGACAGATGTGATTATTAAACCTTCCCGCATGGGTTTTGACTTAAAGGACAACAAGGCATTGCGTGATAATTTTTCGCTAGAATCTTCTACAAGAAGCAGCTTTGATAGAACCTGGACACAACCCTGGGGAGAAACGAAAACAATCCGCAACCATTACAATGAATTAACGGTTCAGCTTCGTCAACAAGATGCTCAGCAGCGATCGTTGGACATTATTTTCCGGGTCTTCGATGACGGAATCGGCTTCCGTTACCACTTCCCGGAACAGGCAGCGCTCGATAGTTTCGCTATCATGGACGAACTCACCGAATTCAAATTCATGAATAATCATAGCCTGTGGTGGATCCCGGCATATCGTGATAACCGGTACGAGTACCTGTTCAGTAAATCATTGCTTAATGAAATCGATACAGTGCACACGCCTTTGACAATGAAAACAGGAAAGGGATTATATATCTGCCTGCACGAAGCAAATCTAACCGACTACGCCGGCATGACGCTTTTCGATAATGGAAAAAACTCTCTCGGCTGCGACCTGGTTCCGTGGTCCGACGGCGTGAAAGTCAGAGCCAGTGCGCCATTCGATACTCCCTGGCGCACCATTCAAATTGCAGATTCTCCCGCTGGTTTAATAACCTCTCAGCTCATTTTAAATTTGAACGAACCCTGTAAAATCGAAGATATTTCCTGGATTAAGCCGGGTAAATACGTTGGCATCTGGTGGGGGATGCATCTGGGAAAGTACACCTGGGCTTATGGAAGCAGGCATGGTGCTACGACAAAAAATGTAAAGCGTTATGTCGATTTTGCAGCAAGGCATGGTTTCTCAGGAGTGCTGGTGGAAGGCTGGAATCTCGGCTGGGATGGTAACTGGTTCGAGCATGGCGAGCGTTTCAATTTCACAACGCCTTATCCGGATTTTCATATGGAAGAACTGTCGCGATACGCACAAGATAAAAATGTGGAGCTAATCGGACATCACGAAACAGGAGCTGCTATTGATAACTACGAACGCCAGATGGAAGATGCCTTCGCATTTTATCAGCAACACGGCATCAATATTGTGAAGACCGGTTACGTTAGCACACGTGCGAACAAAACCGAATGGCATCATGGGCAGTTCATGGTGCAACATTATCGAAATGTTGTTGAAACGGCAGCGAAGTATCATATCATGCTGGATGTCCACGAGCCGATTAAGGACACTGGCATCCGGCGAACGTATCCGAATATGATGACACGAGAGGGTGCACGGGGGCAGGAATATAATGCATGGTCGCAGGATGGCGGCAATCCCCCGGATCACCTCACCATTCTGCCATTTACCAGAATGTTAGCCGGTCCCTTCGATTACACTCCGGGCATCTTCGACCTGTATTTTGATGAATACAAGCCGGATAATCGGGTAAATCACACGCTGGCAAAGGAATTAGCGATTTACGTGGTTATTTATAGTCCGCTGCAGATGGCAGCCGATCTACCGGAAAATTATGAAAATCAGCCGGCGTTTAAATTCATTGCCGACGTACCTGTGGATTGGGAGGAAACGCATGTGATCCACGCCAGGATTGGCGATTATGTGACGATTGCACGTAAAGATCGTCATAGCGCCGACTGGTACATCGGCAGCGTGAGTGATGAAAATCCGCGGCTACTGAAAACCAGGCTAGATTTTCTGGAACCGAAACAAACCTATGTCGCAGAAATTTATGCGGATGCAGTAGATGCCGATTGGAAGGATAATCCGCTGGCAATTGAAATCAAGAAAAAGCTGGTAGATCATAAAACAGACATCATGTTGAAGCTGGCACCTGGCGGCGGGCAGGCTATTCGCATTCGTCCCGCATCGGCAGACGATATTCGGATATATCAGCCTTATTGATGCTGGCTGCGCAAGTCGTCAGGCATAAAATTATTTCCCGGTCATTTCTTTGAGAAATTTTCGTTGGTCGCCGGTCAATTGATCGAACATTGGATCCGAACGTTTTATTTTTTGTCGTTTCACGATGGTCAGAAATGCTCTGCGTATGCTTTTCTGGGTTGACCGCGAATTTCGATAAGCATTGTATTGATTGATCAATGGGATCAGGAAGTCCTGATCACCGATGGCGCGTATCGCTGAAATAAAGGTTATAAATTGCCTTTCAGTGCCATCATCCATCAGCGCCTTCATATCCTGCAGTCCTTCTTCGCTTCCGTATTTTGCCAGTGCAAAATGCAGGTCTGCTTTCAGAATATTATATTCCTCTTTGTTGCTGCCTTTCTTCTTATCGAAAATGTATTGGTTGAGATTCTTCAAAAAAATGAGAAGTGACGACTCCAGCGCCGAGTATTTGGGTCTCGCAATGGAAGACAGAAGCGATTGCAGGGTGAAAATATATTTATGCTCGTGAAAATCGTTGAAAGATTCGAACAATGATTTCAAGGCGGGAATTGCTTTCACTCCCAATCGCTCGATCAACATGCCAGTATGCGTAAGCAGCATTGTATTTTGAGGGCTGTCAAATAATTCATCGATAATCGCCTGTGCGCCGTTAGTGCCACAGTTTATCAACTGATCTTCCAGGTTCAGGGCTGCCATTGTATCCGGTTCATCTATTAATTTTCGAACGATTTTTCGTGCCTTTGCCAGATTGCTCTTTTTTTCTGACAGTATATTATCTTCCATAAAAACGACTTGAGCATAGATACCAGCGTCTGAAACTGATTTAAATTCATGTATAAGTGGCTTAATTTCATTAACTTCCATGCTGTTTATTTTATCTAATGCAAGCAGCCTCAACTCAGCTATTTCATGGTCACTCTTGACCAGTTTAACCAGCGGTAAATGTGCGTTAGGCACACCATGTTTGATGTATTCGCCGAGCGTTTCGATGATCGCTTCTTTTATTTGATGCTGTGCGATTTTCAGATGATGCTCCAACACCGGAACAATACGTTCATCGTGAAAATACTGCAATGAATCGATTGCAGCCAATTTGATCATCAAGCCTTCGTTTCGTTCCAAAACCGTTAGCAGTGGATTAATGCAGCGGTTGTCTGTAAAACCGCCTAAAATGAAGCAAATCCGCTCTTTGATGATTTCGTTATCATTATCCAGCGCCTGAACCAGTTGATTGAGATGATCTCGTGAATTCGCCATCATTAGTGCGGTCAT
>WJJN01000029.1 GCA_014729735.1 Candidatus Zhuqueibacterota bacterium | reverse complement strand
TTCAGCCAAATTACTGTACTGATCACTTAACTGAACTTCGAACGGTGTGGATAATCTCTCACCGCCTTTTCCCGTTTGTGATTGCGGGGTCGTCGCAACCATGGAAGTCGGTGTATCAGCTCTGCCTGTTATCGAGAAATTTACCGAAGGAGGTTCAAGGGTATAGCCGGGAACTGTTACCTCAACCTCGTTCAAGCCTGCCGTCGTTCCCAATGTCAACTCAGCTCTTGCCATACCACTGTTGTCAGTAATGTATTCCGGATATTCCTCGGTTCCGCTTGGCCAGAAACTGAAATTACTGGACAATATAATTTTATCCAATTTTACACCCGGGCACCATCGCTGAGTAATTGTAATTTTATGAACACCCTGAGATAAATTCCACACTTTATAATTACCTGATGTCCTGTCACTGATAAAATCCCAAACCCATTGGTTGGCATTTGATTTCGGCAAATCCCAGACTCCGATACTATATCCAACCGTATCTTGCGTGACATCAGGTTGATCATCCACCTGAACAAATAGTGAATAATTGTTTTTGTCCGGTATATTAAAACGACCGTAAATCAAATATTGCCCTGGTGTTTTGATGTAAACATTAAATTCAATCTTTCCCATGAAACGTTCCCCGCTGCCACTGGAATAAACATAGCGACCACCGGCAGCGTTCGGATCGATCCCTTCCTGAAATTCACCCTGTATGACATTTGCATTTTCGGTTTCCCGACGAATATTATCATCCGGAGGACTTAAATCCAGTGTTGCATTTCCCTGTACCACGGAAAAATCTACAACCATATTGGAAACGGGATTATAATTATTATCAATTACCTGGACAACCAATGAATCTTCCAGCGCTTGTCCGACTGTACCGATAGGATCCGTAAGTGGACTCACCTTTTGCAGATATTTGGGTTCTCCAACAGCATTAAGAACAGTAAACCGCTCAACATTATTATTTAAACCACCATGAAGCAAAATTCCTGCATAATAATCCGTATCGTTGGAATATGTCTTTGCAGGATCATCAAGCCGACCGTAATACTGCTCGTTCACAAAATAGTCAAAATGGTGTCCTGAGCCGTCGGAACTGGCGACAATTTTAAATACATCACCCGGACCAGGATAAGGTTTACCAGGGACCTGAAGTGTTCCGACTAATCCGCTTGCTGCTCCACCAACAACAGTAAATAAATAACAAACAGGATCAGCACCTGCTTCATTTCGCACAGTACACAAATATCCATTGGCGGTGCTATAATCATCAGAGTCGAGCAACATCGCAATTCCGCCTTTGTCTATTCCGGCAAGATCTGCATCAGGCTCTGCAGCCCATTGCATCGATGCTTCCACCGGATTAACATTACTATTAAAAACCGCTAATTCACTCCAGCCCGAACCGGTCATATTCATAAATTGCCCATTTTGAATCGCATATGCAGGATTCGCGCTCCATAATGTGGTCAGCGTTCCCGGATCATTAAATTCGTCTGTTTTCATTAATGCGCCGCCTCCGGAGCTCGTAGACGCCTGTTTGATATTGGAAAGCCCGGACCAATTGAACGCATCATCTGCAGTTTTAACTGCAAAATAATAATCCGTTGCCGGCGACAAACCCGCCAGAACAAAATTTTCCGCTGTATTTGGAGCTGACGGAACTGGTAATCCAGGAGCGACTGTTGCCTGATCCCAATTGGAATCATCGATCATATTTTCCGAATATCGTATATCATAATAGCTGGCACGCCCCTCGATTCCATCATCACCAGGAGCAGTCCAATTAAGGGTAATGCTCGTACTGGTAGCACTGGTTGCATTTAAATCGCTAATATCATTCGGAGGAGTAATATCTCCGATCAAGTACATATTAAAATCGTCAATATTATAATTTGCACCGGATCCTTTCATCAGAAATCCTGCGTACTGCTCCGGCACTGTTCCGTAGACTTTATTCGGGTCATTTACATAACCGGCATATTCATCTCTGAAATAAACTTCAAATTTATGACCGTTCGCATCCGAATCAAAGACAATTTTACAAACATCGCCGGCACCAGGTGCAGCAATAGCGTATGGTGTCTCAGCGATATGACTTCCAATATGACCATTGTTTATCGTCCACAGATCCAAAACATTGGAGCCGCCTTCTTTTTTGAAGCGAATAAAATATCCTTTTGCTGTATTTGGATTTGCGGTGTTCAAACGAACTGCCGCGCCGGCATCGATAATGCCGCTTGCATCTGTCCCGATTCCCCATTTAAATGAAACTTCGCCAGGATTTGTGGCACCTCGATAAATAGCAAGATGGCTCCATCCATTATCGTTCGCATTGCAATGCAGTTCCCTCTTCCCACTGACCACCTGAATTTCATACGTTCCATCGTGTGCCCAAACATCCAATAAATCAGTCGTCTGCCGGTCGAAGTTATCTGTAATAATACGATTCAGCCCACTATTTGCCTCCTGAATTATATTGATCATCCGATGGAAAAGTCCTTTGGCGATCTGATTATATCCTGTATCATTTGGATGCAAAAAATTATCCATGTAATCATCAGCCCAGGTTTCATAAGTCCGAAACATTTCTCCGCTTCCGACATAGTGAATTTTATAGCCTGCTGCTTTTTTATTTTCATATATGTATTTAATTCGATGGCTTAATGCAAGTGTGTAACTGTCCAGAGAGTCAGCGCGGGGAGTCAGGCTGGAAATCAATATATGTGTCGATGCGTTATAACTTTGAATTGCATCTACAATACCTTCAATATTGCTCACTGATTCTGATATCGACAAGGTTCCGTTGGCAATTTCAGTTACATCATTAGCTCCGATCATTAATAAAACATAATTCGGAGAAAATGTTGTTAACCATCCATTTACTGAACCGAGAATGTTCGCTGAAGTAAAGCCTTCATGTCCTTCGTGATTCGTCTGAAAACCACTCCCATCTGATTGGCTGCCAACGAAATTGTAACTGATACTATAATCTGTCAAATACGATTGCAGATCATCTCTATATCCTCCATTATCAGATGAGCCCGTGCCTTTTGTAATGGAGTCACCAAGGGGCATTATTTTTATCTGCGCATTCGTTAATCCGTAGCTAAATAATAGCGTTATAATTCCTGTAATCAATATTAGATTTACTTTTTTGGAGAAAGTCATGGTGTAAAACCCTCCTGTGAAGTTTCGTTCATCCTTTTGCATGAAGCAAAAGATCGAGATTGCAATTCTTATATCCCCCTGGACCGATTACGTTTTTATATAATATACATCGACCCAATCAAGCAATTTTTATACCAATAGTCGAGCGCTAAATCTAACTTTCGTGCTAAACTTCTTACATAATTAAAAACATTGAAATAATATGGTATGTTCTATATACATTCATCGTTCTTTTTGGATAAATCTTTATTCTCATATTAAATTTTTTAAATATTTCTTTGCATTTCATGGTTATACCTTGCAACATTGTTTCACATTGACTCAATTTCGACCACTAACAAAAAAGCCTTTCTGAAATTATTTATCATTCAGAAAGGCTCTTTAATTTAAACTTATCTTATTGGCAATACTGCGATCAAATAACCTCTTTTGCCATTTGCACGAATTTTTCATGAACTGCGTTATTCGAAGCAATAAATCCATTACGATTCAGTGGATCGGCTTTATTGTATTCCAGCGGATTCCCGTGGCAATCCGTCATTTTCCCTCCTGCTTCGGACAATACACAATGGGCTGCGCAAATATCCCATTCATTCGTATTACCAAATCGAAAGTAGATATCCGCCAAACCAAAGGCAATCAAACATATTTTTATTGAGCTGCCGCTATCTTTTACTTCCTTAAAGTTATATTTATCAAGGATCGACTTCAATTTGTCACTGGCATGAGACCGACTCTTCACCATCACCATTTCTTCATATTTTGATTTGGAAGAAGCTTTGATATTTAGTTTTTCGCCGCTCGCATTTTCATAAAATGCTCCGCCACCTGCTACAGCGTAATACACTTCATTTCGCACCGGGATGAAAACCACACCCAGTACGGGTTTCCCATTTTTAACCAGACCAACATTCACTGTGAATTCACCGTTCCGCTTGATAAATTCCTTCGTGCCATCCAGCGGATCGATAACCCAGATGTGTTCCTTTTCCAATCTTTCTCTGGT
Organism: Candidatus Zhuqueibacterota bacterium; assembly: GCA_014729735.1. Classification (GTDB taxonomy): domain Bacteria; phylum Zhuqueibacterota; class Zhuqueibacteria; order Thermofontimicrobiales; family Thiofontviventaceae; genus Mariaggregatimicrobium. Next base: position 12,252 of record WJJN01000029.1, on the reverse strand, counting down.
ATCTTTCGATTCTTCAGACAACAATCCAAAATCAGGATATTTCTCCCGAACTTTTTTCACAATGTAATCGTTAGCAGCCTTGTCTGCTTTCGTAATCGGACTATTATCTGATTTTGTTTCCACTTCGAAATCCGGACTATTATAGATATCCAGAATTTTCTTTCCGGCATCAATGGTTATTTCTTTAACGTCATTTACTATTTGTTGATAATCCATTTATATATCCTTACAAATTTTTTTGATATGCTTTAATCCCGAATCATTGAATTTTCGGTTAGTTTTGCACACAATGGGAATGACAAAACATCGAACGATGTAGATAAAATTTTATACTTACGATAATACTGAACTCCCGTCAAAATTTTCTGCTTCTTTCATCGGAAATTCCATCAACTCGGCAATAGTCGGTAACATATCGATGATACCGAATTCCTGTGGCTCGATGTCGTAATTTCTCAAATAGAAAAAGGCATCATCATCCGTATGCATCCCGACTAATTCTCCTTTGTAAGTCAAATTCGGCTGCTTGATATTGCCCTTTAAATCGAAGCCGTCGTTGGGCACCACAACCAGATCCGGAGAATCATCATAGAAAGGTCCCGAATAGAGATCTTCCCGTTTGTATATTTTTTTGACGATTTTCTCTCCCGTATCCGGATCAGTTATATGAATGATTTTTTCCATCAATTCCTGACGCAATGATTCGTACTCATTGCCCGGAGCAACAGAGCCTTCATCCTCGCGCCCTTTCAAATTTATGAAAATCCTGCCCGGGATCAAACTATATGCTTTGGATTGCGGATGCATGTCGGTCACTGACTTCGGCGCGTCGGTCTTGTATTTCAAATAGCCATTTTTTTCCAGCCATTGATTCAAATATACTTCTTTTTTAATTGAACAAAAGCCATGATCGGACAGGATCATGAACTCGACGTCGTTTCCCAAACGGGCATCCAGATCCCCGACGAGTTGATCGACTTTGTTATAAAACTTGTCGAACTCGGCAGCGTATGTTTCGTGACCGCTTTCCCATTGTTCCCACAGAAAATGATTAATACGATCTGTTTCCATTATATGCAACTGAAAATAATCCCAATCTTCCCTGCCCATAAGATAGTATGCCGCTTCGAGCCGTTTATCATATGTATAATGAATGTCTTTCAGAAATTTTTCTTTTTCCTTACGACCCTGCCATGCATCCACATCGATTCGGTAGCCGATTTCTTTCAAATATGAATAATAATGTTTGGGATATACAGCTTTTGCCAAATCGGTCGCCAAAAAGCAGGAAATCTGTATGCCATTCACCTCTTTCGGCGGATAAGATACCGGAACATTTATAGACACAACCCGCTTCCCGGCTTCGGATAAAATTTCTGATATTGTCGGAACAGCGATATTTCTCGCCGTCGGGATATATACTCGAAACGGATTTAATTTGCGATCCACAAATCCCTGTAGATTATGTTTGGCAAGGTTCACTCCGGTTAAGAAAGAGGTCCATGCCACGGATGAAATACAGGGAATCACGGAATTCATCCTTAAGAACGAGCCCTTTTCCAGCATTCTCTGGAAATGCGGCATTTTGCCCTCTTCCATCTGCTTCTGTAAAAAAGTAAACGGCGTGCCATCCAATCCCAACACAAATAATCTCTTTTTATTATTCGATGTAATTATCTTTTTCAATATTCCCATAATATGTTTCCTAACTTTTCGATACGAAACTCCTGCTGCTGCAAAGCATAAAGTTTTGTCCGGTCTTGCAAATAAGTCACTCATCAGGGCTTCATTTGAAAACCGAACAAAACCTTTGCTTCTCATACTTTAATATTTTTATACATAACCTAAATCGGAAAGCCGTTTATTGATAATTTCCTTTTCATCATCAGAATAGGCATCTTGTGAATTCGTTTTAATGATACCTTTTTCCTTGAGAAATTCGATAACAGCACCTGCACTTTCTTCGAGAGTCTGCTGTTTTGTGTCAAGTTTGATCTCCGGATTTTCCGGTTCTTCGTATGGCGCGGAAATACCTGTAAATTCTTTAATTTCGCCGGCACGCGCTTTCTTGAAGAGTCCTTTCGGATCCCGTTTTTCGCATTCTTCCAGCGCACAATCGACAAATACTTCGACGAATTGACCTTCTTTCATAAGTCCGCGCACTTTATCCCGGTCTTTTCGATATGGCGAAATAAACGCTGTTAAAGTAATCACACCGGCATCCGTAAACAGATGGGCGACCTCCCCAATACGACGGATATTTTCTTCGCGGTCTTCCGGGGAAAAACCCAAATTTTTATTCAAGCCGTGACGGATGTTGTCACCATCGAGCACGTATACAAGATGTCCCAATTGAAATAGCTTTTTTTCCACTTCGCGAGCGACTGTGGATTTACCGGAGCCGCTGAGTCCCGTAAACCAGACAGTTACCCCCTTTTGCCCCAATAATTGCTCACGATGCTCCTGATTGATACTTCCTCCATGCCAGGTGATATTGGTGGCTTTTTGTTCTGTCATAACTCACTCCTTTTCACTTAAATTTTTGTAATAGTCAATGAGAATTTCAATCACTTCGGGTCGACCAAATTCTTTCGCCGGTTTTTCGCCTTCGGATAGCATTCGTCGCAACTCGGTTCCACTGATCAGACATCTGTCAGCCGGTTCATGGGGACATGTTTTCATCGACGCCATGCCCTCGCATTTGTAGCACCAGAACGTCCAGTCGATATTCAAAGGCTTGATATGCAGCTCGTTCGCGTCAAATTCCCGGAAAATATTCTGCGCATCGAACGGACCATAATATTTGCCAACACCTGCATGATCGCGACCGATAATCATGTGGCTGCATCCGAAATTCTGGCGGAAAATCGCATGCAATACTGCTTCCCGCGGACCACCGTAACGCATCTCCATGGGATAGACTTTCATAACAACGCGGTCCTTCGGATAGTATTTTTCCAACAGGACATCATAGCATTTCATCCGGACGTCTGCCGGAATATCACCGGCTTTTAATTTGCCGACAAGCGGATGGATGAATAAGCCGTCACTGACTTCCAGTGCGATTTTGGTGCAGTATTCATGGGAGCGGTGAATAGGATTACGCACCTGAAATGCAGCGACCGTGGACCAGCCATTTTCCTCGAATATTTTCCTTGTCTCAGCAGGACGGGCATAATGTCCGGCAAACTTCTCCGGATACTCTCCTTCGCTGAATGCCTTCACAGTGCCGCCCAACAAAACATCGCCCTGGGCATAAACTTTTGCCACGCCAGGATGCTTCTCATCGTCTGTTCTGAATACTTTTTGGGCTTCATTTTTTTTATTATATTCATATTTTTCTTCCACAACCATGCTTCCCATCAACATCCCGGATTCTTCATCGATCAGTGCGACCTCTTCACCCGTTTCGATGGATTCTGCTTCTTCTTTTGATACTGAAAGCGTAATCGGAATCGGCCATAATGTACCATCTGCCATGTGCATGTCTTCGACCACACCCAAATAATCTGCCTTCTTCATAAAACCATCTAACGGACTAAAGGCGCCGATTGCCATCATGATCAAATCCGAGGTTTCCCGGGACGTCATGTTAACCTTTTTCATTGATTTTGCTTTTTCGATATCAGCGTTCCGCGCATCGCCTTCAACCAATAATGGTTTTAATACACCGCCATGCGGAGGTACTAATTTTGACATTTTCAATCTCCTTTATTATAATGTTTGTACAATGCAGAAAATCCATTTATAAATAACCCAATGATTTAAGTCTTTTTCGAATCGCCGTCAGCTCTTCTTTTGTAAGCTGTTCATCTTCAGCCTGTTTGCTGCTAACGATATCGCGTAATACATAGACAATAAAATCCGTTACGGAATTGAATCCCGATCCTTCAACGATTTTTTTGATACGGTTGTATAAAGGACGAGGAATTTTTATTGTTACTTTGTTTTCCTGAGACTCCATAAACATTACACTCCTATAATACTCTTATTAGGTGTCTTAATCTAAACAATTTCGTTAAAAAAGTCAATTAAAGAATGGAGTTTTACAAATATTTAATATCAGTCAATAATTTTTACAGGGCAAGGTGCCTTTTTTTTGAGGGTTTCCATTACTGAGCCATGCAGTAATCTACCAAAATCTACCTGCTGGGGTTTATTAATGACAATTAAATCAGCGCTGTTCTCATTGGCGATTTTTATTGCATTTTCCACCAGGGATCCTTCCAGGATAAAGGTTTTAATGGCAACATTCTCGGATTCAGCCATTTGAGTAACCTCATCCAGAGTTTCCTGAGCCCTGTCTTTATACTCGGCGAGCACAACGTTTTTGTAATCTTCGCTAGGTTCATCCCCCATAAACCCAACATATATCATCCACGAAGAAACAGCATCCGGAACTTCTGCATCTATAATGTAACATGCTAATAGCTTCGATTTATTTTTTTTGCATTCCCGTATGGCGTAGTTCGTAGCTTCCGGGGAATAACCGGAAGTAGACATGATTAATAATATTTTTTTTATGGTTTTCATTTATTGAATATTAATCCCAATTAAGTTCCAGTAATTTAAACCAATTATCAGAAAAATGAGTATCGCCAGTATATTTAAAATGATTCCCCCTTTTACAAAATCCGAAATACTGAAATATCCGGATGAATATGCGATCGCATTCGGTGGTGTTCCGATGGGCAAGCAGAACGCTAATCCCGATTGAATAGCAATAACCTGAACAATAATAATCGGATTGATTTGAAGTGTATCTGCAATTCCGAATCCCAACGGAATGAGAGTAGCAACCGCGGCGACATTGCTGATACCTTCGGTCATAAATTTGGAAAGCAACGATAGTACAGTTACTGCTGAAAATGGCGTAAGGGACACATAGGAAAATATTTTCCTGGCAAACCAGTCCATTGCACCTGTTTCTGCCAGAGTCGAACCGAGTGTAACTGCGCCTCCGTACATCAATATGATTCCCCAGTTGATGTAGCGTTCGATATCCTTCCACGTAACTGCCCGGAACACAAACAGCGAAATCGCCGAAAGCAGCGCAATCACTGCTATGTCGAGCTGTTTATTCAAAAAAATCCAGGCGGCGATGGTTACCACAACGATAATCGCGACTTTCAACTCATTCCTCGAAAAGGCGCCCATTTTCCGGACAGAATCACTCAGTGATTCGCTCGCAGAATCGATAGATTTTATTTCTTTTTTGAAGAACATATTGATGACGATATAGGCAAACAGCAACAATATCAAAACAACAGGCACTACAGCGATCATCCATTCCAAAAAACCAATATTCAAATCATACGACTCTTTAAGCATTCCGATTGCCAGCGGATTTCGTGCGCCTCCCAGAAAAGTGCACACACCACCAATCACCGTACCCCATGCCAGGGATAAAAACAATATCTTTGCATAATTACTTCGATGGGGTTTTAGATCCAGACTTTTCGATATTTCCAATACGATAGGAAACAGCAGCGATGCAACCGCGTGTTCAGGCATCCAAAATGCAAGGAAAAAAGATGTCAACAAAATCCCGATAGCCAGTGTGTTCGCGCTTCTATCGAACTGACGCAAAAAAACGATTGCCAGCCGTTTACTTAATCCCGATTTCATCATTGCGGTTGCCAGAATAAAAGCACCTAAAATAAAAAATACAGCACTGTTGCCAAAATGAGAAAATGTCGTCTTGCCCTCGGCAATATTGAATAACGGGATTGCAGCAATCGCGATTAATCCGGTGATCGACATCGGCAAAACATTAGTCGCCCATAAAGAAACACATAACGAAAACACAGCCAGAGCATTTTGCGCTGGTCTGCCAAGTCCGGCGGGGGCGGGTAATATCAACAGGAGCAAAAATATTCCAATACCGGTAAACAGAAGTATTTTTTTCAAAATTCGAAACATACTATCCCAAATACCCTAAAGACTTGAGTCTTTTCACCATTTCATCATCAAATTCAGGTTCATCACCTGATATTTCCGCCGGATCAAATGATTTTTTCCATTCATCCAGCTTTTGATTTAATTCCGAAACCACGTCCTCGCGTTCATCGATTAAATTGGTCGATTCATGAGGATCCTCGCTGATTTTATATAACTCCGAATTTCCCCTCATCGACTTGATAAGTTTGAATTCTTTTGTGCGGATCGCTACTTTGCGGTCTTTCTCGAATTTTTCCAGATGCGATAGATCCATATCCGGGTAACTCTCTTTCAGACCTTTTAAATCCTGGAACCGTTCCGAAATGGTGAACTCACGCTTTTCGCCATTATTCAAAGGCGGCAGCGGAATGCCCTGCATTTCATTATAAGCACTCCGGTCAATATTCAGCATTTCCAGCACTGTAGGGAAGAAGTCCAGCGTTTGCACTAGTGAATCGTCCCGCACACCTGTTCCGAATATTCCGGGATGGCGAACGATCAACGGAATTCGGATAATCGGTTCATACAAAACATAATAGTGATCGAAATGCTCTTTATCACCCAAACTTTCGCCGTGATCCGATGTAATAATGAACACTGTGTTATCCAGAACACCGCGAATTTTCAAAAATTGATATAATTCGCCAATGCGTCGATCCTGGTACGCCAGAGCACCATCATACAAATCTCGGGAAATCTGAAAATCTTTCTCCGTCATTTTAACTCTGCCGGAATAATATTCTTTTGGATTTTGATTGACTTTGTTCAGTTCTTCATCTGATACGGAAACAAATTTCTTGCGATAGGCATTGGGCAGGCTATACGGCAAATGCAATTCCGAATAATGAATGAACATGAAAAAGGGAGAGCTATTTTCCTTGATCCATTTTTTAACATTTTTATTGATCTCATAGCTCCATGTATCAACGCCATTTATCTTGAAATAATTGATAAGCCGTTTCATCTTATGCTGAAATTTGGAAAAATGAAGATTATAATATTCCTCAAATCCCCGAGTGAGTCCTGTAGAATCGCTGACCCAATCACCACGGCAAAAACCAACGGTTTTATACCCCTGCTCAGTCAGTGCTTCTGTCATTGTCGGTAGCTTGTCCGAAAGAAAGAAATTTTCATTATGAGCGCCATGTTTCGAAGGATATGTCCCCGTAAACATCGATGCATGCGAAGGCAGAGTCCAGCCCGCTGTAGAAATAGCGTTGTTATATAAAATACCTTCGTTCGCTATTTTATCCATAAAAGGAGTCGTTTTCCGATGATAGCCATAACAAGAAAAATGATCGGCACGCGCAGCATCAATTACGATTAATATAATATTCGGTTTCTTATTCATTTTTCCCTCTTCGATAAAATTATTAGGTCGGTACTGTTGCTTTTCATTTCTACATCGAAATCGAAATTATCATTTTTCGCACTCATTTCGACGATTGGCGTGTATCGAGTTAAATCATCATTCGATTTTAGTTGTTTCAAATATTTTGGAGCCGGAGATTCCGGTTGTCCCATTTTCTTCCAAAACGAATATCCATTACTAAAAATATCATCTATTTTGTAATAAGTCAAATAAAAATTTGAAAATGGCAAATTTTTAATTTTCAACTCGATATTATAAGTTGTGGAATCCGTATTTAAATAGTTGCTTTCATCTAAATGATAAAGCAAAACCGCGACCTCCGAGTCATTCTGTTTCGTCGCCACCCCGTGAATGTAGTCACCATATTCAGCACCGCTCAATTGCAACCTTTCATCTCCCAGAAAGCCCAGTGCTTCGTAGCCGTTGAAAGCCGGTCGTTTAATAATCATATCGGGCGAGGGATGCCATTTATTCCCCAGAGCCGTCACTAATCCGAAATGATTGTTGAACTGTGGCGGTACCGGTTTAGTCCAGAAACACATAATGTCCGGCAAAAATTCGGTTCCCTCTGAATCCGCCAGATAGTGGATTGCAGCTACTTCTTTGACAATCCAGGCAGCCGCATACCGCGTATTCAGCCACGGTTCGGGAGTGGTGCTTGGTCCTGTTTCTGTGATAATGATATCCAATTCTTTGAATGCATCGCCGGCAATTTGCTTTGCTCTTTCCACAAAATCTTTATAAGTCGGTAAAATTCGTGCATCGATCCCGCCGTAATTATGCCGGGAAATGAAATCAATTTTCGTCCCGCTTTTACCGGTCACGAAATTTTTCCCGTGATAACAATGCTTCATAAATTCTTCAAAAAAAACTTTTGTATCGCCTGCCAGGGCAGGACCTCCGATTTTAATATCCGAAAATGCTTCAGTGGCACCGGCGACAGTATAATCATACAACTTGCAATATTCCATGAAATCGCCTTTATAGCGATATTCCTTCCGATCCGGATGTGGAATCCAGAACCATTTGAATAAATCAGGCTCATTCCATACTTCGAAATACCAATTCGCAATTTCTTTTTCGCCATAGCGGTTCTTCAAATGGTTGACGGTTTGGTAAACCAGCTCCTGCCACTTCACGTAATCCTTTGGCGGTGTTATGATGCCTTTATTCCATGGATTACGTCGGTTTGTTTCGGATGCCAGTTTTTCCGGCATAAAAGTCAACGAAATAATGGGCTTCAGATCGAGTTCCGTGAGATTATCAAGAGCATGATCCATAATATCCCAATAATAATGAACGTTCCCGGAATCATCTACCTGATAAATATGCGCGCCATCATCACGGATGTTGCTGTTTGATTCATCCATGAAAATTCCTTTCGAGTTCACATACAAAAAGAGTCTTCGATCTTTGTTTGTTTCTGCCAGCAATTTGAAAAATCCGTGATTCACCGGTTTTCTAAATCCATCATTGAACGTTCCCATTCCGATGCCGTTGTAAAAACGATGAAACTTACCGATAACGTTTGCAGCATCGATCTCTATGCGCACATTCTTCTTGAATTCCGGTGAAAATGCTTCGAATGTGGCTTCCTTTTTGTCAGGATAGAAGAGATAGACAATTTTCATTAGTAACGGATTAGACTTTACGTGATAATATACTGCATCTTTTTTAAAAAACAAAATAAGTGCAAAAATAATAAAGACAGTTATAAATGCAATACCAATATTCTGCAACCTTTTCATCTCAATCTCCGAAGTTATGCTGTCTTTTTAACAACTTTGTTGAAATATTTTTTATCCTCTTCATTTACTAATTTTAAAATATATAGAATTGATAAATACGCAATACCTGAAACAGCCGCGGCAACGACAAAATTTAAGTTGTTTAAAATAAAGATCAGAGCTGTCATTCCGGCGGCTGCGACCACAATTTTCGTTACAGGAGCAACCAGCAGTCGGAAGTTAAATCGAATCAGTCGTGAAATAACAAAAGGCGACTGAATAACAACGAGAAAAATAATTGCGATGATCGATGAAATTGCTGCCCCCACGGCTTCGAATTTCAGGATTAAAAAATAATTCAAAACAATTTTAACGATCAAAGAAACGGCATTCAAAACAAGATGCGTGTTCTGGTTTCTGCTGGCAACCAGTGCGGATCCGAACACTTCGCTGATGGCATACGGCAGCAGTGCCCATATCATTACCTGCAAAATTACGATCGATCCGACAAATTTTTCACCCCAGATTAACAACATGAAGTGCGGCGCAAAAAATGTGGATACCAATGCGATAGGTATTATTAAAATCGTTAAATAACGAAGCGCTTTTCGACATGCCTTTTGAAAATTAATATTTTGCTCCGAATACATCGAAGAAATCATCGGGAAAAAGGCGACGAAAAAGCTTTTTACCAGCAGCAATGATACCCAGAATATTTTAAAAGCCGCACCGTAATTTCCCACAACTTCGTTCGTGGAAAGCTTGGAGAGCATTATTGCATCGATTCGCCAAAAAATGGAAATACAAACAATCAACAGCGCCAGGCTCCATGCCATTTTGAGTAGTTTTTTCATCAGCGCTGTGTCGATAATGATTTTCAGCTTATCAATTATGTTTGCGATATAATAAAAATAAAGCACAGGTTGAATGAACTTGGTAACAACGTGAATGACAACCAACGCCATTAATCCGTATCCCGTCAAAAGAGCAGCGATCGAAATAAACGTTTTTACGACTAGCAAAATTATCCAGCCATAGGCAATCTTTTGGATCTCCTCCAAGCCATTCAATACGCCGGCAAAAATATCAGCCAAACCGGAAGCGACTAATGAGATCGTGATCACATAAGCAGCGTTAGCGGTTTCGGCATCATAATTCATTAACTTAATTAACAGTAGCATGATACCGATATTTACCAAAATTGCAGGTATACCCAACATCGTGCCATTAATCAAGTATTGATTAACCCGATTCTTATCTGCAGCCACTTCCCGGGTGAGCAGAATTCGCATGCCAAATGAGCATGTGATCTGAAAAATAAAATATAGCTGAAAAATAACCGTATATTTGCCAAACAAGTCCGGTCCCAATGTTCGTCCGATTACAAGGGCTAATAATAGCGATAGAAAGGGCTGTAATCCCCTGGCAACGAACATCGAAAATGTATTTTTTACCAAACGCCGTGCTGAGCTCATTGCGTTTCCTTTCGTGAGAGAGCGTAATTAGTGCGAATCCTCCGCTTCAATCCCGGTCGGCGGTTTTGGCGGCGTCATATCTTTCGAAAGCGGGTTATCCGCACTGATAACAATTAGGGCGACACTGTTGTTCTGTATTTGCAGTCTCTGTTTGTATGTTCCGTTTAATATTTGAATTTTTGACATCGGTTCAGCCAGTTGTAAATCATCCTGACTTTTTAATGCCAGCAGTTGTGAAGGCGTCGGTTCTTCCGGACTGCCCATTTGTTTCCAAAGCGTATATGCGTTGCTGTGCAATTCATCTATCTTGAATATTTGCAAATATCCGGTTTGAAACGGTATGTTCTTAATTGCAATTTGGACCGAATATTGTGCATGTTGTGTATTTTCCTTATCATCATCGTTGAAATGATATAAAATGATTTCTACAGATTTATCCGCATTTCTCGTTGCGATACCATGAACCGGATCACCAAAAGAAGTGCCGCTGATTGAAATTCGTTCATCGCTTAAATAGCCCAGCGCATCGAAGCCGTTAAACGCCGGTCTTTTCACGATTCCCTCGGGCTGCGGATTCCAGCGATTTCCCAATACTGTAGCGACTCCGAAATGCGCTCCAAAATTTTTAGGCAGCGGTTTTGTCCAGAAGCACATTATATCCGGCACGTAATTAAAACCATATTCATCGGCGATATCGAATACCATATCCACCTGTTTCACGATCCACGCTGCCACATATCGCGTATTCAGCCAATCGTGTAGTGACGGCGTGGGACCATTTTCCGTTATGATAATGGTGGGATCATCGCCTAGTAATTCTTTGCCATCCTTTAACGCGATCTCTCCGAATTTCATAATTTGCTTATATTTCATGTACGTTTCGCCGTAAAAGTGCCTGGAAATAAAATCCACGCGGGTTCCGGTCGTACCGGTCGCGTAATTCGTCCCTGATATGCAATGCGGATACCAGTCTTTGATGAAAAATCCAATATCGCCCGCAATTGCCGGTCCACCGATCCTGACAACATCTGATGCCGAATGCGCGGCGAGCTCGGTGAAATCAAACAACTTGAAATATTCGGCATTATTCGATTTACCGGGATACGTATCCTGATCAGGGTGCGGGACCCAGAAAAATTCATCCAGATCCGGCTCATTCCACACTTCAAAATACCATCGTTGTATTTCCTGCTCTCCGTATCGGTTTTTCAGATGCAACACGGTTTCATAAACAAGATCTTTCCATTTCTCATAACTTTTGGGTGGTGATACATACGCATTATTCCACGGATTTCGTTTATCCGGAATTGAAGCCAATTTTTTAGGCATAAATGAAAAATTGACAATCGGGATCAATCCGAATTCCAAAATCGCGTCAAAATGGCGGTCGACAATATCCCAATTATACGAAACAACTCCGTTCTCATTTTCGATATAAACATATCCACCGATCTCTTCTTTCCCCGGATGGGGTGTATCGGTGTACATAGCCTTCGTGCAAAAATAATTGAACACTTCCCGACCGTGACTGTTCGCCTCGCGAATCATTTTAAAATATGATCTATTTGGCTCGTCAATCACGCCGTCGTTGAACGATGCCTGTCCCAATCCTCCCCAAAATTGTGTGTACCTTCCCAGACTAACACCAACGTCTACATCCAAATACGTAGTTTGTGAATATGTTTGATGATTCCCCCAAAGCATCAGACATAGCCACAGGCAAATTCCTGCGGCATTA
>WJJN01000275.1 GCA_014729735.1 Candidatus Zhuqueibacterota bacterium | reverse complement strand
CGAGCTGCGCTATTATTTCAGATCATTTCAGAAATTCGATCTGTTCGAGGTTTTTCAGGAAGCATCTGCACTCTGCAATCCCCTGGAAATTCACCCTGCCATTTCCTGTGAGAAAAATGAAAAGGGACGGTTTTTTGAGCTTACTGGAGAAAAGGTACGGATGATTCATGTAAAACCGTCAGATAACGGCGATGGTATTATATTCCGTCTGATGAGTATGAATGATCAGCCTCAATCGAGTGAGCTTTCTTTTGGGGATAGAATTATCAAATCTGCTACTCTTTGCGCACCTCATGAGAATAAAATTCGACCGCTTGAGATCAAAGACAACAAAGTGATTTTGGAATTACAACCAATGCAAATTACCACTGTAAAAGTAATTCATTAAAAAGAGAGCCGTTTTATGAAGAAAATTGTGAGATTTGTTTTCTTTCTCAGTCTAGTTTCCAGTCTGAGCGTCGCTTATTCTGAAGCTCCGCATCGTACTGCGGTAGGACCCGGTATCTGGCATCACGAAATTTACTTAACCGAAGGTCCGTGGGCGATCCATATTCTGGAAATCGATTTAACAAATCATTATGTAAAAATTGAGACAGCTAAAGCGAAAGAACAATTGCAGGGACGCACACCGACATCTGAAATCGCCCGTTCCAATAGTCGATCCGGGCATCGTGTGGTCGCAGCAGTAAACGGCGATTTCTTTTCCAGCGAGGGCGTTCCGGTGGGCGCACAAATTTCGGACGGTGTGCTCGTCAGCAGTCCGGTTCAGCGCTCTGTATTCGGAATTACGGCTGATAAAGAACCATTCATTTCAATTGTGGATTTAAATGCGAAGCTTTTCACTCGGCGAAATATACCACACCAGATTCATGTGGTGAATAGTAGCCGTCGTGAAAATCAACTTATTTTATATAACTCATTTCGCGGAAAGCGAACCGGAACGAATCAGTGGGGTACTGAAGTCATTGTGAAATTAAGTAATCGTTTTATGGTAAATGATACCATTCATGGGATTGTGACGGAGATCGATTCTGTCAGCGGGAATAATAGTGTCGAGGAAGAACAGATTGTGTTGTCCGGTCATAATGAAGCGGGAAATTTTTTAAAGAAGAATATGCGAATTCAGGATTCGCTTAAGATTATCATCGGTGTGCCGCCAGTCACTGCTGTCATTGGGTCCATGATAGGTGGACTGCCGCGAATCATTCGTGACGGGAATCGTTCGGTGGAATATGCACGAGAGAAAATCCCGGACAAATTTGCCACAGATCGGCATCCCCGCACGGCGGTGGGTATTTCCAAGGATGAAAAAAAAATGTATTTTGTGACCGTGGACGGTCGCCAACCGGGATTTAGTGCCGGTATGTCATTAGATGAATTATCCGGTTTTATGCTGAATCTGGGCGTATATCAGGGAATGAATCTGGATGGCGGGGGCTCGACGACCATGGTTATCAACAATAAAGTCGTGAACCGCCCTTCTGATGCAACCGGCGAGCGACCGGTGGCAAATGCGCTGTTGGTGGTAAGTACAGCACCAGTTGGTAAATTGACATATCTCAGGATTTATCCTGAATCAATAACATTGCTGCCCGGGCAAACATGCTTGTTTAAAGTTCAGGGCTTCGATAAATACCATAATCCAGTTCCCCTCAATGGAAAAAAGATACATTGGTCCTGTGACCAAAAAATTGGTACTGTTGATCAGACAGGAAAGTTCAGGGCGAATGCGAACACCGATTATGGATATGTTCATGTACAGTTTGGTGAGCTTGCCCATTCGGCAAAAGTGCGAGTATATCATGAAATCGATTGATTTTTTTGAAATAAGTGTTGAAATATTCGATCCTGTATGCTATTTTAAATAATTGGCTTAATTAATTCAACTTAAATGGAGAGTGCGATGATGCCAGAAAAAGATGATGTTACGGCTGTAATGGAGAAGGCTCATCAATATGGGCAGGGACATGTTTTCAAATACTGGGATGAATTGAATGATTCGGAAAAACAGCAGTTGTTAAATCAAATTAAAGCAGTTGATTTTGAATTGCTTCGCCGGCTGGCGGATGAACACATTCTGGAACCCGCAGAGCAAAGTGTGGCAGGTGTGCTGGAGCCGGCAGAGATAATACCAATCCCGGACAGTGATGAATTATTACAAAAGGCTGATAGTGCAGGTAAAACCGGTGAGAAATTATTGCGCGACGGAAAAGTTGCAGCGCTGCTGGTTTCCGGTGGGCAGGGAACACGTTTGGGATTCGATGGTCCCAAAGGCAAATTCCCGGCAGGTCCGCTGAGTAACAAAACCTTGTTTCAATTGCACGCGGAAAAAATCATAGCGATGCAGCGGCGTTATAAAACAACGATTCCGTGGTATATTATGACCAGCGAAACAAATGATGCGGAGACCCGGGAGTTTTTCGAAGAAAATAAATATTTTGGCTTGAATAAAAAGGATGTCATATTTTTCACTCAGCGAATGATCCCGGCGATGGATGAGAATGGCAAGTTCATCCTCGATTCGAAACACCATATTTTTACGAATCCGAACGGACATGGCGGAACGCTGTTTTCACTCTATGACAGCGGATCGTTGGCAGATATGAAGAAGAGGGGCGTCGAGGAAATATTCTATTTTCAGGTGGATAATGTACTTTTGAGAATGTGCGATCCGGTGTTTCTGGGTTATCACGTTCAGGACAATGCGGAAATGTCGTCAAAGGTGGTTCCCAAAAAGCATCCGATGGAAAAGGTAGGCGTGCTGGGAATTATGGATGGCAGACTCTCGGTCGTAGAATACAGCGATTTATCCGAAGCGGAAATGAAGGCGACCAATCCAGACGGCAGCTTGAAATACGACGGCGGAAATATCGCGATCCATATCCTGAATCTGAAGTTCGTCGAAGAACTGGTGACCGGGAAACTACGGTTACCATATCATGTGGCTCATAAAAAAATTCCGTATCTGGATGAAGCCGGACAACTGGTTGAACCAAAGAAACCGAACGGCTATAAATTCGAGATGTTCATTTTTGATGCACTGCCGTTTACGAATGATAGCGTTGTAATGGAAGTTGTTCGCGATGACGAATTCAGTCCCATTAAAAATGCCACCGGTGATGATTCGCCGGCGACTGCGAAACAGGATTTGATGAATCATCATGCGCGGATGCTGACAAAGGCAGGGGTACAGGTTCCGTTCGATTCCGAAGGAAATGTGAAAGGATCGGTGGAGATAAGCTCGCTGTTTGCACTGGACGAACGTGATTTGAAAGAGAAAATCGATAAGACGTTCGTTTTCAGAGATAATTTATTTTTGGAATAAATATTATGCGGGAAACCATTGAGCAGTTTCTGAAAGAATTTTTATTTTTGCAGGACGTTGCAGCCAATTTACTGGAACAGTTAATTTTGTTTTTGCCGAAATTAATTGCCGGTTTCATTGTAATGGTTGTCTTTTATTTGACTTACCGGCTCCTGCGTTATATTATAAAAAGATCGCTCCGTAAGGCGGATATATCGTATAGCGTTACAAACTTAATAATAAAAGTCGTTAAATATACTTGTCTCGGATTGGCGCTGATTTTGGTGGCAGATCAGATAGGGATAAAGATAATCACGCTGATATCGACGCTGGGCGTTGCAGGTATTGCACTGGGTTTGGCAGCGCAGCAAACTCTGGCGAATTTTATTTCCGGGATTATTATTCTGGTGAGCAAGCCGTTTCGCGAGAATGATTACGTGGAGTTGGAAGGAACGTTTGGCAAGGTGCAACGAATTTCGTTGCGCTCGACTATGCTAATAACACTAGACAACCTGCTGGTAGACATTCCAAATCAGAAAATAGTAGAATCCAAAATCGTGAATCACACGTTTAATGAACACATCCGGCTACGAATTCAGGTGGGGATCGCTTATAAAGAATACATTCCGGCAGCGCAGGAAGTATTGCTGAACCTGGTTAAAAATGACAAACGGATTATGAAAAATCCGAAGCCGGAGGTCGTGGTCACGGAAATCGCTGATTCCAGCATCAATCTGGAAGTGATGGTCTGGATCGCTGATTCACGGCAGGAAGTGCCCATACGGTATGACTTGCGCAAGCAGGTGAAACTGGCGCTTGACGAGGCAAAAATTCAGATCCCGTTTCCGCATCGACAATTATTCCTTGACGATTTCAATGTGGAGCGCGTGAAAGAAGTGCTGCCCGGCAGGCAGAATCCTAAAAATCAGTGAAAGCAGTAAGTAATGAGTTCAACGAAAACTGAGAAGAAGCAGTCATTGTTTAGAAGATTACTGAAAGTATTTCTGCTAGCCGCTGCCATTTTTGTCCTGCTGTCGATAGCAGCCCTGATTGTACTGCGTATTCAATATCCTCCCGAAAAAGTAAAGCAATTGATCGAGAGTGAATTGAGTTCCTCATTGAACAACCGATCCGTGACAATCGAGAACGCGAATTTGAATATCCTCAAAGGATTCGGTTTCGATAATCTCATTGTTTATAATCATCCGGATACAAGCTCGAAAACGAACACGCCTGCAGATAGCTCGAAATTCATTTTCATTAAAAAGATATTTCTGAATTACGATTTGCTTTCTCTGCTGCGTCGGAACGTTAAAATCCGCACCATCGAAATTGATCACCCGGTGATTTACTATACCTCACACCATGACAAAACGAACATCGATGATATGCTGGAACCTTCTACTGAAGATACTATTGAAGTCGTCGCGGACACGTCTGAAGCAGATGTGAGTCTTCCGATCTCATTTGAGCTGGATAAATTCGAATTCAAGCATTTCGATGCCTATTTGACTATAACTACCGACACGTCATCGCTGTACGCGGAGATAAGTGATTTTTCGATTTATATGACGGATTTGGAGCTTCCCCGCGGAGAATGGATGGATGTCCGGGATAGTCTGTGGGCAAAGGCTAAAATCGAATCGCCGGAGTCTGCGTGGAAAATTCGGCTGGAAAATCCTGCGCTTTCGCATCCCTACCAGATCACATCGTTGTTTGATCTGGATATCGACCTACTCGTTGATGGAATTCGTTCGGTGAATGCTGCCGGAAACGCAGGCATGCGGGACGTGATGATTACGGAGAATATTTCTAAAAGAATTCCGGCTTCCGAATTATTCCGTCTGCAATTTGATTTGAATCTGGATACACAACAGGGGGACGTGGACATCAGCGAACTGAAACTTGATCTGGCAGATGAAAATCTGTTTGTTGTCAAAGGATCGGGCAAAAATTTATACGAACAACCGTATCTCGATGTGCGCGTCGAGAATAGTGAAATTCGCCTGTCCAAAATTTTCAGCAATGTTAAATCAATAGTCCCGTCG
>WJJN01000274.1 GCA_014729735.1 Candidatus Zhuqueibacterota bacterium | reverse complement strand
GCCGGTGTGTAAGGCAGCCCGGTCCCGTATTTGCCGATCAGACTGAATCCCCAGTTCGCCGGAGACACGTAATTGAATGATGCATTCACCGTATGTGTCTGATCGAAGTTCAACCGAATGAGCTGGATTTCCGGTAGCTGATTATTCACAGCGAAAAACCGGGTGGCTGTCGGATCGGATGCATTTCCCTTCGCCGATTGCAGTGTGTAATCGAGCTTGGCTGACCAGTTATTCGCAAAGCGCTTGTTCAGTGTGAACACAATTCCTCTGACAAATCCAAAATCACTGTTCACGATCTGACTGTATGAACCGGAGCCGCCGAACATATCGATTTCATCTGCCCGTGTTCCGGCAAGATTTCGAATATCGCGAAAATATCCGGTGATGTCAATGGAAATATCCTCTGTGATCGCCTGACTGAATCCCACTTCGCCGTTGATCGTTTCCTCTGCCTTTAGATCAGGATTCCCGGCGATCCCCACATTCCCGGTACCGACCGGAAATTTGTACTCGGGATTCCGGTAAAGCAGCTCGAAATTGGGTATCTGAAAAAAGTGCCCGTACGAAAAATGGAATACCCCGCGATCCGTTATCGGGAATGACACGCCCAGCCGCGGACTGAGCTGATATTTCACAGTTGCATCTTTGTACCAGTATTCCCGGCGCTCCCCTATTGTCTTACGAATATTTTCCGGTCGCTTTGGTTGATAAATATCCGGATCCGAAGGATCCGCCAGAATTTGTCCATCCGGCATAAATGAATCGAACCGGATTCCGAGATTAATGATCATTTGCTGCAATTCGATTTTATCCTGAATATACGCTGAAAATTCCACCGGATTCCGGGTATAGCGGTCGATGGCTAAATATTCCGTAGGATCGTCCGGATCCGGGATGCGCATTGCGGCAAAGGGATCGCCGCTCTCTGCCGGATCAGGAAGTCCGGGCTTCTGCAGCAAATCGATGTCCTCAAACCGCAGTTCATAGCGGCTGAGATCGGCGCCAAATTTTATCTGATGATTTTTAGTAATTTGTGACGTGATATCGAATTTCAGGGCAATTGTGCTGGTCTGCCGGTCAAAATGCTGGTTTTCCGTCCCGCCGGTAAAGAAACTGGGCACGTCCCGTGGCTGCTGATTTAGCAGCCGGTAGTGGGTGTAACGCGGATCGGCATAATTTTCATAGACATAATGTTTGTAATGCTTCTTGAAATACGAAACATTGAACTGATAAAAGGTCGTGCTGCTTAACACGTGTGTGATTCCCAGAATATTCGTGTAGCCATCACGAAATCGTTTTAAATTCCCATCAGGATTGAGTTTGAAATAGTGATGATAATCCTGATAATCTACCAGATCTGCCATGAAATTGTAATTCAGCTTCAGCGAGGTGAATGGTTTGTAGGTCAATTTTCCGTGCGCGTATAGTTTGCGGTTCCAGTTCATCTCAACAATCTTGCCGTCGCCTGTCTGTTGGATGATGTATCGTGATTCCACCGGTTCTGCAGGTCCGTTGTTGATCGTAATATCCCAGGGATTGAAAACCCGCTTCCCGTGAAGCCAGCCGCCAAAGTGAATGTATCGCACATTTCCATAAAATGACAATTTATCCGAGAGAACCGGTGTGCTGATGAAGCCTTCAATATTCCGGATTGCGAGGGGATCGACCCGATCGATGGCAGTGAAAATATCGGTATGGTTGCTGGCGTAATCTCCGCTGTAAGCGGTAATTCCTGCACTGAACGACTCGGCTGCTTCTTTTGTGGCGATATTTACATATCCTGATAAAGCCTTTCCGTATTCGGCATTGAACGCGCCGCTGACAAATTGCATTTCCTCGATAGAGTTGGTATTCACATCGATGACCGTGGAGCCATCGAAAGTATCCGTAATCGGAACCCCATCGATGGCGTAGACGATTTCGCCGGTCCTGCCGCCGCGCACGTGCCCGTCGATCACGCCAGCCTGCAATTCCAGTATCTCCCTGAATTCAGTGACCGGCAGCGCTTCGATATCCCGCGAGCTGACCACTGCCGTGGATGCGGTCAGGTCTTTTGTAATGAGCGGCTTTTCCGCGGTAATGGTAATCGTCTCATTCATTTCCAGCACGTCTTCGGTGAGCTGAAAATCGACCTTTGTCGTTAAATCAATGGAGACCTTGACTTCTCTGTAAGATACCTTTTTAAAACCGATCGCGTGGGCTGTTACCGTGTACATTCCGGGCGGCACGTTCATGATCAAATAGTGCCCCTCCATATCCGTGGCGCTGCCCATCGTCGTACCTTCGATCATAACGTTGATCGCGGGCATCGGTTGCCCTGTCTGCGCATCGGTTACCCTGCCGGAAATTTTGCCTGTTACGCCGGCATGCAAATAGGGGACTGCAATCAGAAAAAATGCAATCCATAGTTTGATATAATTTTGTTGGATTTTCATGGTAATAATTTAAAATGAAAAATTAAAAATTCAAAATTACACGGAGTGCATCGCCTTTATGCGATGCAGTTCCACGTGTTCGTGCCAGATAATTTTTCTGGCTTTCAAGTCATCAAAATATACGCATCAACTAAAAGAGCAGGTGTGTGAAATCCATAAAGGGATTTCACTCCGGAGTGCATCGCCTTTATGCGATGCAGCTCCACGTGCTCGTTTCTGAAAATTTTCTGGCTTTTAAGTCATCAAAATAAATACGCATCAACTAAAAGAGCAGGTGCGTGAAATCCATAAAGGGATTTCACTCCGGAGTGCATCGCCTTTATGCGATGCAGCTCCACGTGTTCGTGACAGATAGTTTTTCTGGCTTTCAAGCCATCAAAATAAATACGCAACAACTAAAAGAGCAGGTGTGTGAAATCCATAAAGGGATTTCACTCCGGAGTGCATCGCCTTTATGCGATGCAAAAAATCAGGGGAGCCCTCTGAAATCAGGCTCCCCCGCTATAAACCACCAACCTACTTCATAATTACCATCTTGCGCGTCAACGTAACATCACCGGATGTGAGCTTGTAAAAATAAACACCGCTGGGAGAATTCATCGCGTTGAACTGCACCGAATGCGATCCGGCAGTCATCTTTTTATTGACGAGCGTCGCGACCTTCTGTCCCAAAACATTATGTACCGTTAAATTCACCAATTGGTCTTTTGCCAGCGTGAATTGAATGGTTGTGACCGGATTGAACGGATTGGGATAATTTTGCGCCAGATCCATCTTTTCCGGCACTGCCGGTTCATCTTTGCTCTCGATTCCGGTCGCCGGACTCAGCAATCCAAAATCATCGTACACTTCTGTGGTACCGTTCACTTTCACATTCACCCAATGATCCGTGCCCTGCATTTCATTATCCAGCGGGTGATAGCCACCGTTGATTGTATCGGCGCCGGCATAATGAGCGCCGTATTTGTAGAGACTCGGACCGCCGGTATTTCCTGCCGGAAATGTCATTAACAGCGACCAGATATTATCTCCGGCTGTTTTATCGCCATTTTCGCCGTTATCATTTAGTACATGAAGAGTTCCGTTCGTTGTATCAGATGGTAACCAATCACCACCCCAGGCGCCAAGCACCTCATTTTGTCCCTTTAAGCCGACAAAAATCAGACCCGCCGGATCGATGGCTTCATCTGTGTAAAAGTTCGTTGCATTGGTCATATTTACCTGAAACAGGATTTGCACGTCTTCTGTCAACGGCGGCTGAGACGGGAATATCGTGGGTTTGAATACCGGCACATCG
>WJJN01000273.1 GCA_014729735.1 Candidatus Zhuqueibacterota bacterium | reverse complement strand
CCCGGAAGATGTTCGCACTTAATCCCTGAAGTTCAAAAAACTCAAAAATCCGATTCGTTCTTAAATCAGAATGTAATTATTTCGTATCCATCCTCGATATAGCGGCTCATGGACGGATGCCCCTGAAGCTCATCACATATCGGTAGTTCCTGTTCCATAGCTGCATTAAGGGAGCCCATCTTATTAGAACATGCCTTGCATACACAATCGATTAAGTCACTTTCTTTTACCTTTTGATACAGATTTGCAAACTGCGCATTCGGATCAGCCAATTCCTTAATGAGCCGGGTGGCAGAGCCTTCCATAATTATTTTGACATCATAGTTGCGGTCGTTCATTTCAATCGCTGTAAGCAGCACATGAACGAAACACATGGTTTCTCCGTTATAAGCAAAAAGGGCGAACTTCTTCATTTAAAAGCCTCTATTTTATTAATCCCGCGTAATACTCTTCAAATTCCTTAATGGTTGAAAAAGGTTGTTTGCAGGTATAATTTTCGCAAACGTAGATCAGCGAACGATCTTCCGGCGATTCCTTCCCTTCCAAAACCGGTAGCGAAAGATTCGAACCATTTTTGAGATCGGAATGTACCAGAATCTTATTGGGCAAATATTTATGCAGTATCCCTGCTTTCATCTCCTGTGTCTGCTGAGAATTCCTCGAACCGGTAATAACAATCTCTTTGCTTTCTCCCCATAGAAAATCAAAACTGCTGATTAACGATGGAAATCCGAACGGCAATCGCTGTAATTGTTCTGCGGACAATTTCGCTGCATCTAATGCCATTTGCCGGAATCGGTCATTTCCCTGAAATGCCGCGATTCTGAGCAAATTGGAAATAGCGACCGAATTACCGGACGGCACAGCGCTGTCATGTGCCTTTCTAGAACGGATCAATAATTGTTCGTGATCATGCGCGGTAAAATAAAATCCACTCGCCTTTTGATCCCAAAATTTATCAATCATTCGGTCATTCAAGGAAAATGCGTGTTGCAGATAATCCATGTCGAATGTCGTTTCGTACAAATCCAGCAGCGCGGCGGTCAGAAAAGCATAGTCCGATAAATAAGCATCGAACTTGCTTTGTCCGGAACGATAGCTGCGAAGCAACTTCTCTTTTTTATATAGATTTTGGAAAATAAATTGCACTGAAGTTTCGGCGGAGCGCAGATATTTCTCATCTGCCAGGACCTGGTATCCCTTGCACATTGCTGAAATCATCAGGCTGTTCCATGCAGTGAGGATTTTGTCGTCCGTATCCGGGGGAATGCGGCGTTGTCGTGCGGAGAGCAGCGTTTGCCTGGCTTGTTCGAGTTGTGAATGCAAATTCTCCGGCGACATATTGTAATCCCGAGCGACCATTTCGACTGTTCTTCGTTGATGCAGAATATTGACGCCGTCCCAGTTTCCGTTCTTGGTTACGCCGTAGAAATCACAAAAAATGCGAGCCACTTGCTTATTGAGAATGGATTCGACCTCCTGTCTGCTCCATACAAAATATTTGCCTTCCTGTCCCTCGCTGTCTGCATCCTGCGATGAATAATAGCCGCCTTCGGGCGCCGCCATTTCATGCAGCACATAATCAAGGATGCCGGCAGCAGTATCTGCGTATGAATGATGTCCGGTGAGCTGGAACGCTTCGAGATAGGCGATGGTCAGCAGCGCGTTGTCGTACAGCATCTTCTCAAAATGCGGCACCAGCCAGTGTCGATCAGTGGAGTAGCGATGGAATCCGCCGCCTATATGATCGCGGATGCCACCATACATCATCCCCCGCAGCGAGCTTTCGGCAATATCCAGCGCCTGCTTTTGGGCGGTATGAAAATAATATCGCATTAAAAATGAAAGTTCAATGGCTTGGGGGAATTTCGGAGCATGTCCGAATCCACCGAATTGAGGATCATAATTTTTCTCTGCTTCTGAAAATGCCTGATCCCATACTTGCGGGTCAATCTCGAAATCAGAAGATTTCGCTTTATTGACAGTGTGCAGGTGTTTTGCAATTTCATCCGCACTGTTTAGCAGATCTTCATTTTTCTGCTGCCACAACTCCGTGATGCGTTTGAGCAAATTTTTGAATCCCATTCTGCCCATTCTATCTTCCGGCGGGAAATATGTTCCGCCAAAGAACGGTTTGCGATCCGGCGTCAACCACACGGAGAGGGGCCAGCCACCATGCTGGTTCATTAATTGTACAGCAGTCATGTAAATTTCATCGATATCAGGTCGCTCCTCGCGATCCACTTTGATGTTGATGAAATGTTCGTTCAGGATTCGTGCAATATCTTCATCTTCAAAGGATTCTTTTTCCATGACGTGACACCAGTGGCATGCCGAATAACCGATGGAAAGAAAAATCGGCTTGTTCTCCGTTGCAGAACGCTCCAGTGCTTCTTCATCCCACGGGTACCAATTCACGGGATTATGCGCATGCTGGAGCAAATAGGGGCTTGTTTCATGTATTAATTTATTTGTATGTTTGAAATCTTCAGAATTCTCTTCGTTTAGCATTTTCTGCCTTTTAATATCGTCGCATTGTTTATGTGAGTAAATTCATGCTAACAATTTTCTATACTTTTTTAACATAAGCTTTGAATTCATCCTCGTTCTGTTCGACGCCTAAAAATTCATGACCGGTCATTTTGCACCAGTTCGGCATATCATCGACGATGCCTTCATCATCTGAAATTACCTCCAGCACTTTTCCCGCATCAATTTCCTTGATTTTCTCTGCTGTCTTGACAATTGGCATCGGACAAAACAATCCCAAACAATCTATCGATACGTCTGCTTTCATGTTGTGCTCAATATATTAAAATTGGATCACTGTTTTTCGATTTAAATAAACAATGTCATGCTACTTTCCTTCGCTTCAGCAAGAAAAGACGTGACACCGGCAATGTTGTCCACTTCCGGGCTCAGGCTTTCCTTTGTGATGCCCATAACCTCCATGCTTGTGGTGCAGGCGGTCATTTTAACCCCCATGCTTCGTGCCGCGGTCATCATCTCTTTGAGTGATGGCACTTTCGACTTTTTCATCAGTTTTTTAAGCATCGCTGGTCCGGCGCCGAACATATTCAGTTTTGAGAGAGACCTTTTTTCCGTTCCCGGCTTCACCATCCATGAAAACATTTTCTGCATCCAGTTCAATCCTTTCGGTTTCGAACCTTCCTGTTGGATCAGCTTAAGTCCCCAAAAGGTAAAAAACATGCTTACTTTCATACCGGACGCCGCGGCTCCTGTGGCAATCGTAAAACTGGCGAACAGCTTATCCAAATCGCCACTGAACGCAATAATTGTCACTGCATTTTTATCAGCCATGATGTAACCTATTCTTCATCTTCATGCATTTCTTCTTCAGTCTTCAATTTTATCGGCGAGGGGATGCCCTTTTTCTCATAATAATCGTGAAGTGCACTTTGCAGCGCCTGTTCCGCCAACACCGAACAGTGACGCTTCACTTTAGGAAGCCCTCCGAGTGCTGTGGTCACTTTTTCGTTCGTGAGTTCGATAGCTTCTTCAACACTTTTGCCTTTAATCAATTCTGTCGCCATGCTACTGGTGGCAATAGCAGCACCGCAGCCAAAAGTCTTGAATTTCGCATCGACAATCACATCATCTTCGATCTTTATAAACATTTCCATGATATCGCCGCAGGCAGGATTGCCAACCTTGCCCACGCCGTCAGGATTTTCGATTTCGCCAACATTTCTTGGATTCATAAAATGATCCATTACTTTTTCGTTATATGGACTCTTCATTGTATTATTCCTTTAAAATTAATCTATTTTTTGTATAAGGGCGACATGTCACGCAACCGCTTGACAATTGGCTCCAGTTTTTCAACTAAAAGATTCACTTCATCTTGTGTGTTATCGATTCCAGGGGTGAATAAAATCGTTCCATTTGCAATCGCATGCGAAGCCCCGATTGCCATAAGCACATGCGATGCTTTCAAGGCATGCGAGGTGCACGCCGAACCGCTGGATGCAATAATATTATCTGCACCTAAAAACAGCAGGATCGACTCGCCTTCGATAAATTCGAATCCGAAATTGATATTATTAGGCAGCCGTCTCGTCCTGTCGCCGTGCAAATAGACATGCTCGATTCTATCTTCTACCGATTGG
>WJJN01000272.1 GCA_014729735.1 Candidatus Zhuqueibacterota bacterium | reverse complement strand
GTGGCAGCCTGTCTGTATTGTAGCATTCATCCTGAGCCAATAAAGGCATTATCAGTAAAATGCTGAAAAAAATTGCATGCGCCAATTTTATCATCAGTTCCTCCTTTTGCATCGGGAAATTGATAATTCTAAAAGGCAGCTTTTGCAGCCGCCTTTTTTCAAAATAAGTCAGTTATTCTTCCATTTCGGTTTCTGCCTCATCCGGCAGATTCTCAACAGCCTCTTTCAGATTTTGCAGTCCCCTTTCAAAATCAGGTCCGATCATGGCATCCATTCGCAATCCCACAAATCTTTCGATAGGATAGCCGAGCTTGCCACTGAATCCCCATGTGACTTCCGTATTGCCTTCGACTTCTTCAAATTTCCAGGTCACGGTCGATTTAGAGGGACGAGGAGAAATGAATTCTAACTCCGATTGAATCAGTTCGTTTGGTTTCGTCTCGACAATAGTAATACTTCCGGTCCCGATTTCGTCGCCTTCCCAAATCCATTTGGCGCCAACTCCTTTTTCCGGTCCGGCGATATCCGTTGTTGCATCCGGTTGATTCTGAATCCAGGGATCCCACTCCGCTCGCTTGCTGAAATCGAGAACATACTGGTAAACTGTTTCTACGGGCTTGTTTATTACAATAGTGCGCTCAATATTGTAGGCGGTCGGCAAAAACAGCGCGACTACTAAAAAGAGTGCGACGATTATTAAGATGATGTATAAAATCCATTTTAATGTTTTCATTGTGCTTCCTTTCTTTAAATTGTGAACATATTGAAATTTTAACGCAGCAAAGTTGCTATGGTTTCCACAAATCGATCAAACTGTTCGAGATACCCTGACTTGCTCCGGTATAAATTCGTCGATTTTTTCCCTAAGCAACACATAATCCCCCGGATTTTCAGGATGATCTATCCAGCAAAACTCTGTTCCGGGGTGGACAACATCCACCGGCTCCTGTTCCATATCGAAAACTTTCGAAATCCGGTGCGGAATGATTTGATGCGGAGTCACCAGCTCGATATTCATATTTTTCCAAATCTGATTTTTGGGCACCACTTTCAGCAATTTATGTTGATCGTCATAATCCAGCGCAATGCCGGAAAAGCGATAGCACGAATATTCTGCGGCGTCGCTGTCATATTTCTGCGCCGAACGACCGGGATTTCCCTTTAAAAAACCGGAGATGAATCCTTTGTTGGCAGTGGCAAAAATATCACGCAAATACTTACGGTCGAACGGCTTGCCTGCCAGCATATCATCCACTGCCTTTCGGTATGCCCGCGTGATCGATACCACGTAATATACAGACTTTGTGCGCCCTTCCACTTTGAAGCTGTTCACACCGGCTCGATATAATTCATCCAGATATTCGATGGCGCACAGATCGCGTGAGTTCATGATGTAGGTCCCGTTTTCATCTTCATCGATTGGCAATAATTCGCCGGGACGTTGCGATTCTTCCAGATAATATTCTCCGTACAAATCTGTATATTCATTGCCGTGCTGCGTGAGTCTGTTATTTTCTGTGGTTGATTTCAACCAGTCTGGTTGGATCATATCTCTGCCGAAAATCCGATATTTCCAGCGGCAGGAATTGGGACAAGTTCCCTGATTCGGGTCACGGCTGGCGAAATAATTCGACAGCAAGCAACGCCCGGAATAGGCGATGCAGATCGATCCGTGCACAAAGGCTTCCAGCTCGATATCCGGACAATGATACCGAATTTCACTGATTTCATCAATGGAAAGCTCGCGCGATAGGATGATGCGTTGCACGCCGATCTTTTCCCAGAATTTTACAGTCATGTAATTCACTGTATTTGCCTGCACCGAAAGATGGATCGCCTGCTGTGGATGCTTTTCCCGCATTGCCATGATCATTCCCGGATCGGACATAATCCATGCGTCCGGCTGGCAATCCTGCAAAAACTCGTCGATGTAATCGATGAACGGCTGCACTTTCCGATTGTGCGGGAAAATATTTGCCGTTACGTACACTTTCTTTCCCAATTGCCTCGCATAATCTATCGCCGCGATGACATCTTTACGTGAAAATGAATTTTGTCTCGCCCGAAGAGAAAATCTCGGGATGCCGAGGTATGTCGCATCTGCTCCATAAGCAAACGCGTATTCCATTTTTTCGAAATTACCGGCTGGCAGTAGTAACTCAACTGATTTCATAATCGCTCCGTTATTCACTATTAATAGCATCCAAAATTTTATCCAAAAAAAGATATTGATTCCAAACAGCGGAACCATCCGTTTGCCCCATCCGAACGACTACCAATTTTTTCGATGGAATTATGGAGACATACTGTCCGTAATGCCCGGAGAGATAATATAAATCCTTAGGAACAGGCACATACTCTTTTCTGCCCGGCGGATTTGGTTGTGGCAGCCAAAAGTGGGCGCCATATCGCTGCTGCCGGGATATTTTCGTCCGCCGGAGGGAATATTCGATCCAGCCCTCGGGCAGAATGCGCTCACCGTTCCACACGCCATCCTGAAGATAGAGCTGCCCGAACCGCGCCCAGTCCCGTGCTGTGGCATACAAAAATGATGATCCGACAAACGTGCCCGTTCCGTCTGTTTCAAACAAAGCGCTGTACATACCGATTTTATGAAATAATTCCTGATATGGAAACCGGAGATAATCACAGTAATCGCCGCCAATTTCTTCGCGCAAAGCGCTGCATAAAATATTCGTGGTTCCGCTTGAATAATGCCAATGCGTCCCCGGCTCATGGATCAGCGGCTTTTGAGCGGCAAACTTGGCATTATCCTTCTTTCCGAAAAGCATGACTATGACATCGGAGCGCGGATTTGCATACCC
>WJJN01000271.1 GCA_014729735.1 Candidatus Zhuqueibacterota bacterium | reverse complement strand
GTCGCATCCGGACCGTCCATGGTGCGTCTTGCCCAAACATAACCACTTTGTGAATGGGGATAATCAGCATTATCTGCAGTTGAAACAACACTGCCATTCACACCATAATGAATCGAATTATCACTACTGGCATCGCTGTAAGCCCGAATCCATACATAATGGGTACCAGTCTTGACAAAGTCGATGTTGTAATCCAGGCGTGGACAGCTCGTTTCTATATTCGTGGTAATGTTAGTACCGCTATTGGGCAATGACTGCATGGTCTGACCACCGGATGCACCGGTCGGAGGACTGCTCTGCAAATCCCAGGAATGACTTCCCTGCGCCGTATTGCCGTCATAATTCTCCACTTCAATCGAAACAATTCCATCGGAACCACTATCCTGTTGATAAGCACCAGATGTGGAACTAAAATTGGCTGTCACGCTCTTGTTGCCATCCATCGTAATGGAATCGGGATTCGCAGAACCTGACAGATCACCACTCCAGTTATCGAACTGATTATCCTGGTCCGGATTTGCGGTCAACGTTACAACCGTGCCGGCATCGTAAGTACCTCCGGCTGGATCCAGCGTAATACTGCCATTGCCGGAAACATTCGTAGTTAAGGTATACTGTATCACGCTGAAATTGGCGGTTACACTTTTATTCCCATTCATGGTAATCGAATCGGGGTTGGCAGAACCGGTTAAATCACCGCTCCAGTTATCGAACTGATTACTAGCATCCGGATTCGCTGTTATCGTCACGATCGTTCCAGCATCATAAGTACCTCCGGCTGGATCCAGCGTAATACCGCCATTGCCGGAAACATTCGTGGTTAAGGTATACTGTATCACGCTGAAATTTGCTGTTACGCTCTTGTTGCCATCCATGGTGATGGTCTCCGGGTTGGTGGAACCGGTCAGATCACCGCTCCAGTTATCAAATTGATTATTGGCATCCGGATTTGCTGTTAACGTCACAATCGTTCCTGAATCATAAGTGCCTCCTGCAGGATCGAGTGTTATACTGCCATTGCCGGTAACATTCGTGGAAAGCGTATACTGTGTGGTCTGGGAGCCGGTGGGCACTTCGAGTTTGTCAATATTCGGACAGCTTTCAGAACCTGTTCCGATCAACCGCACAGTGTTTGTTCCGCTATTCAAATTAATGCTGAAGCTTTTTGTACTCCATGTCGTCCAGGCACCCGTAGATTCAAAGGATAAACTGGCTTGCACACTGCCATTTACTGACACGTCGACAGATCGTGCACTCGTGCCGCCATTTGCAAACCGGACATTGACATTGTAAGCGTTGGTCTCAGTCACCGAAACATTAGTCCACTCCACGTATGTCCCCTGCGAATTGTCGGTATTGGCATACCCGGAACCGGTATATCCTGTATTTTCCGTATCGCAGGTCCCGGTCACAATATTAGCATCACATCCATCGTATACAGTAAAATCCGCCTGGCTGAAATATGCCGTCACACTTTTGTTGCTATTCATGGTAATGGTTTCAGGATTAGCAGAACCTGACAGATCGCCGCCCCAATTGTCGAACTTGTAACCTGAAGCTGCATTAGCGGATACTGTAACTACTGTACTTGAATCGTAAGTGCCGCCTGAAGGATTCAGCGAAATATCGCCAGAACCCGATGTATTCGTCGTCAGTGTGAAGGTCGTCGCCGGTCCACCGCTTCCGTACGATTCCGAAATTAAACTGTTGATATAGACCTCGATATTTTTGTAATTCGAATCAAGATCATTACCATTCGGATTATACGAATTTGGATTGAGACCATTGGAAGTTTCCCAATCATCCGGCATACCGTCACCATCGGTATCAGTAGGTGCGGTACCTGCCGCAAGCGTGGGCCAGCCTCCTACTTCAGATGGATC
Source organism: Candidatus Zhuqueibacterota bacterium (assembly GCA_014729735.1). Classification (GTDB taxonomy): domain Bacteria; phylum Zhuqueibacterota; class Zhuqueibacteria; order Thermofontimicrobiales; family Thiofontviventaceae; genus Mariaggregatimicrobium. Next base: position 2,111 of record WJJN01000271.1, on the reverse strand, counting down.
ATCGATCACTTTATTGGTACCATCAGAGAAGCTCTGGATCACAAGTTGGTCTATTGCATCCCGCGCAGGTACGATAGCCCCGGCATTAGCCAGAACCGAATCACGGGCATTGGGTGCAGACCAGGTCGTGACCTGCGGTGCCGATATTCTTGTACCGGAAATGTTAATATCATTGATATCACCGGGATCGATACAGTCTGTTTCCGGATCATTTTCACTGGTACGATGGTGTGTAATATTATCGGATACATAAACTGTGGTCATGTATTTGTCGCCAACAGCATCAACCAGGTATTTACCTGAATTACTCGCAGGACCTGGTTTCGCAAAATTGCCAACAAAGTTGGTGGAACCGTTATAAGAATTTGTTATGTAACCGGACCAGTCCGAATCACCCCAATTATAAATTACATTATTAACATAATCAAGCGTCCCCTCGATGTCAATCATCGGGTTGCGGCGCAAGTTGTGAGCCAGCAGGTTATGATGCGCTGATATTTCCCCGGTGGGATCGCCTACATAACTGCCAAACATAAGCCCCATACTGTGCCAGCCTTTACTGTGACCGGCGTCGCGTAATGCCTGTGAAATGATACACCACTGTATAGTAATATCATGTGCATCATAGGAAGCTGTAAAGTTTTCATCCACTCCCCAGCTAACCGAACAATGGTCGAATATAATATTATATCCTCCATTGATCCAGACACCATCCCGCGGACCGCTGGGTCCCGGACGTATTCTGAGACACCGGACAATGACGTCATGGGTTTCGATGCGAAGAGTTTGACCATCAGAACCATCTTTCAGACAGATGCCGCCGCCGGGTGCGGTTTGACCGGCAATGGTCAGATAGGGATTGGTTATGTATAATGCACTTTGCAAACTGATGGTCCCGCCTACTGTAAACACCACATAGCGCGCGCCGCTTGCTTCAACCGCGGCCCGGAGACTTCCCGTTCCGCTGTCATTCGTATTCGTAACTTTTATCACAGTTCCGCCTCTGCCGCCCACAGTTGTGGAACCGAATCCTTCGGCACCAGGAAAAGCAGGAACTTGTGCTAAAACACCTATAACCGGAATTACAAAAGCCAATAACAGGATTATAAGTGCCAAGCAATTTGTTTTTTTCATTTTTATCATCCTTATTGGAGTAAAAATTGTACCGTATTACACATCTTCGCTGAACTAAACAAATGAAACAGTTCGCTAATGTCTGTCAATCGTCACATGAATGGTGGATCACCCATAAAGTGAACGATTCCGCGAATATAGGAAATGATAATATACGGATTAAAAGCAAAGCCCGGGATGAGAATATGTATTATCAGATCACCGACATCCATATTAATTCTCCGAGTTCAGAATTAACCGGTACTAACAGTAAAGCATTCAACAAAATATTGCTATATTTTTAACATTATCAAAAGCAGTTTATATCAGTAAATAGATAAATTAAAGTCATAAGAAAATTTTGCATAAACTATTTTATACGGCTCTACTCTGTTATCATCATCATCGTAGGAATATGTCAGATAAATAGCGCTATTCGGCGCTCGGAATCGCCAGCCTAAACGACCATAGAAATACATTCGATCAGTATCGGAACGATATTGAGAAAATAGCCGAATAAACAAATCAGGTGAAAAACGAATATCAGCGCCAATGATATGCAAATTAACATCTGTGGCTATCAGATCAGCTTTCTTTTTGTTATACATTCGATTTTCAAAGTCATAAGAAAATCCGATTTTTTTTGTGACATCAAACTGCGCCCAGCCGCCGTACCAATGCAAGGGACCATCAAAATCCTGACCAACTCCATAGTTAACAAGAACCTGATTATATTCAAGTGTATTATAGCCAAGCTCGAATTCAATCCGGTCTTTGTGTGAAAAAGTTTGACCTGTCTTCCGCCATATTGCATCACGATATTCATAATGAGCGTTTAATCCGACATTGATTTTATTTTTTAAATATACCGACGCTTCCTGCCTGATTTCATAGCGCTGCAATATTTTGTCTAAACTCCAATCCCATCTATAATTGCTGTTGTAATAAATCATTTTTATTGTTGAATAAGTTTTCGGGAAATATTTATACCTGACTGC
>WJJN01000270.1 GCA_014729735.1 Candidatus Zhuqueibacterota bacterium | reverse complement strand
TATATCCCGTTGATCTTTATGGGAGAAGAATACGGAGAGAGCTCTCCCTTTTTATACTTTGTGAGTCACGGTGATCCGAATCTTATCAAAGCTGTTCGCGAAGGGCGAAAATCCGAATTTAAGTCCTTCCGCTGGAAAGGCGAACCACCCGATCCGCAAAGCGTTGACACCTTCTTCCAGTCCAAAATTGATTGGGATTCTCGCAACAGAGGCAAACATAAAGTACTTTGGCATTATTACAAAGAATTGATTAGTCTCAGGAAAAATTTATCAATCTCTTCAACATCGGATAAGCATAAAATACGAGTATGTGAACAGCCTGTTGATAAAGTATTCGTAATGCATCGCTGGGACGGCAGCGACGAGGTTATTGTAATCTTCAACTTCAATAAAGAACTTGTAAATTTCAAATTAAACATACCTTCCGGCAAATGGACGAAAATGCTGGATTCAGCCGATCAAGAATGGCAGAGCAGCGGGACGGAATTATCGAAGACACTAACTGCTGGTAATAAATATTCAATCAAGCCACTTAGTATGGCGGTCTATCGCGACGTAAAAAGAGATTCATCGTCATGAAACATATTCCACATTCGACATATCGGATTCAATTAAATCATACTTTTGCATTCAAAAATTTAAAGGCGATTCTTACGTATTTATCGGAATTGGGGATTACTGATATATACGCCTCACCGATCTTCAAAGCCCGGAAAGGTAGCATGCATGGTTATGATGTCGTCGATCCGACTCAATTAAATCCTGAATTGGGAAGCGAAGATGATTTTTCGGACCTGGTCGCTGAGGCAAAAAAACTGAATCTTTCCTGGCTCCAGGACGTGGTCCCAAATCACATGGCGTATGATTCGCAAAACGACATTTTAATGGACGTGCTGGAAAACGGACCACACTCACAATATGCCCATTACTTCGACATCGAGTGGCAACCCCATTACAGCGGCATGGACGAAAAAATATTAGCACCGTTTTTAGGCACTTTTTTTGGAAAGTGTCTTGAAAACGGTAAAATTGAATTAAAATATTCGGAAGACGGACTTTCCATCCATTATTATGATCATAAATTTCCGGTACGCATCCATTCCTACATCAAGCTTATAACTCATAATCTGAGAAAGCTGCGAGGCAGCTTGACTACCGAGCATCCGGATTATATCAAGCTTTTAGGCGTGCTCTACGTGCTAAAAAACATCCCGACCGATGACGACGAGACCAGTCGCTACGACCAGATAACGTTTGTTAAACGGATGCTGTGGGAGTTATATCAACGGAATCCGGATTATAAAGAATTTTTCGATGAAAATATCCAAAATTTCAACGGGACAGCGGGTGAGCCGGAAAGCTTCAGCTTGCTGAATGATCTGCTTGACGAACAATTTTACCGCCTCTCATTCTGGAAAGTGGGCACCGAAGAAATCAATTACCGCCGTTTTTTCTATGTCAATGAATTGATCTCGCTGCGCACTGAACAAGAGGAAGTGTTTGATAAAATTCATTCAAAGCTGTTCGAATGGATCGGCGAGAACAAAATCGATGGCATCCGGATTGATCATGTTGATGGTCTCTATAATCCCACCGAGTATCTGAAACGATTGCGAAAATACGCTGCGCAGCAATATATTGTGGTTGAAAAAATTCTAGAATTAAAGGAGGCACTTCCCGAAAACTGGAATATCGAAGGAACCACGGGTTATGATTTCATGAATTACGTGAACGGTCTTTTTTGTCTTCGTGATAATGCGTACCTGCTGGACAAAATCTACCGTAAATTCACGGGATTCGATCCACAGTTTGAAAATTTGTTGCACGCTAAAAAGAGACTGATAATCGGCAAGCACATGGCGGGTGATATCGATAATCTTGCGCATCGGTTGGCGGAATTGGCAAGCGCGCACAGATATGCCATTGATTTTACATTGTACGGTTTGAGACGCTCACTGGTGGAAGTCCTGTCATGGTTTCCTGTTTACAGGACATACAATGTCACAGAGGAAATCACTGAAAATGAACGGCATTATATTGAAGAAGCCGTGAGCAAAGCAAAACTGGTCATGCCGGATTTTGAAAATGAATTCAATTTCATCAAAAAAATACTGCTCCTCAAATTTGATGAAAATCTTCCGGATGAAGAGAAGCAACAATGGATTCATTTTACATTGCGCTTTCAGCAAATGACCGGTCCCCTCATGGCAAAAGGACTGGAAGATACGGTAATGTACAATTTCAACCGGCTGATTTCCTTGAATGAGGTTGGTGGACAGCCGGGTAAATTCGGTATTTCCTCGATTGAATTTCATTATTTCAATAAAAACAGAATAAATATCTGGGCACACAGTATGAATACGACATCGACCCATGACGCAAAAAGAGGAGAAGACGTTCGGGCTCGTTTGAATGTGTTGTCAGAAATTCCGCAGCAATGGGAAAAGAATTTCAAAATTTGGGCACGAATAAATCAGCCCAAAAAAAAGAATACAAAAAACGGCAAAGTGCCGGATCGAAATGATGAATATTTTCTGTATCAAACATTGATCGGAACGTTTCCGTTCTATGAATCAGAATTAAAAGATTATCCCATTCGTATTAAAGAATACATGATTAAAGCAATCCGTGAGGCAAAGATACATACTGCCTGGCTTCAACCGGATTCCGAATATGAAGATGCCATGACAGACTTCATTGAAAAAGTTCTTGATTTTTCAGATAAAAATGTTTTTTTAAAAGAGTTTCTTCCATTTCAGAAGAAAATTGCATTCTATGGAATGTTTAATTCTTTTTCACAGACCCTTCTGAAAATTACATCACCTGGTGTTCCTGATATGTACCAGGGGACTGAGCTATGGGATCTCACGCTGGTCGATCCGGATAACCGGCGTTCCGTGGATTTCAATAAACGCCGCAAATTTTTGAATCAAATTAAAAGGGGAATTCAGAAAAATACATTGTCCTTGATCGAAGAATTATTCAAAGATGCCGGAAGCGGACGTATTAAAATGTTCCTTATCTTCAGGGCTTTGCAGATACGAAATAAATATCATGATCTTTTTCGGAACGGCTCTTATATACCGTTGGAAATCGAGGGCAGTCTGCGGGAACATGTTATCGCTTTTGCACGAAATTATCAGAGGCAATGGATTGTCGTCGCTGTGCCACGATTTTTAACATCAATGATAAAAGAAAGTAAACAACCGGATATGAAAGACATTTGGGAAGATACGCGACTGATACCTCCTGCGAGAATCAACAAATGGAGAAACGCCATCACGGATCAGGAAATTCAGGGATTAAATGTAGGAGAAATAATGCGTCACTTTCCTGCTGGTTTATTGATAGGAGAAGAATAATGATTATCAAACGCGGTAATGGTATTTTATTGCATTTAACATCGCTGCCTTCAGAATATGGAATCGGAGATATGGGTCCGGGCGCGTATGAATTTATCGATTTTTTAGAAGAAACAAAACAGAGTTACTGGCAGATGCTACCGCTGAATCCAACCAATCCGGCGATGGATAACTCACCATATAGCAGTGTTTCCATGTATGCGGGAAATCCGTTGGTCATCAGTCCGGCGTTGCTTTTGGAAAATGATTTATTGACAAAATCCGATCTGAAAGCAGCACCTGAATTCCCTGCAGAGCGTGTAAGTTATGACGATGTTATTAAATTCAAAAATAGTCTATTTTATAAAGCATTTGAGCGATTCAATAAAAACAAGAAATTGTTTATCAGTGATTTCGAACATTTTATCGATAAAAATGAGCACTGGATTGAGGATTTCGCGTTCTTTCGCGCTTTAAAGTCATCCTTTAAAGAACAATCGTGGGGATATTGGCAGCAGGAGGTTCGAGACCGTAAGGAAAGTGTTCTCGAACCGTTGAAGAAAAAGCTGCGCGACCGAATTGAATTGGAAAAGTTTATTCAATTCATGTTTTATGATCAATGGAGAGCATTGAAGAAATACTGCAACGATAAAGGCGTGCAAATCATCGGGGATGTGCCTTATTATGTGAGTTATGATAGTGTGGAAGTGTGGAAAAACCCGGAAATATTCAAGCTGGACAAAAAAAAGATGCCGGAATTTGTTGCCGGTGTGCCGCCGGATTACTTCAGTGATACCGGTCAACTTTGGGGAAATCCGGTGTTCCGTTGGGATGTGCTGAAAGAGACAGAGTACGATTGGTGGATCCAGCGGATGAAACATAATCTGAGCCTTTTTGATATCGTGCGTATCGACCATTTCCGCGGCTTCGTTGCGTTTTGGGAAGTCCCTGCGTCTGAGAAAACCGCGATACATGGGGAATGGGTAAAAGCGCCTGTTATGGATTATTTCAACACTGTGCTGAAGCATTTTCCGCACCTGCCGATTATTGCAGAAGACCTTGGTTTCATCACACCGGATGTGGTGGAGACAATCCATCATTTTGGTTTTCCGGGCATGCGGGTCCTGTCGTTCGCATTCGATGAAAACCTGCCTCGCAATCCTGACGCGCCACATAATCATATCCAGAATTGTATTGTATATACAGGAACTCATGATAACAATACGGTGAAAGGATGGTTTAAACAAGAAGCGAATGACAAGATGAAAAAATCTTTATTTACATATGCCGGACGTACTCTCAAAATCGATGAAGTACCTACTGAATTCGTCCGGATGGCAATGAAATCTGTGGCAAATACCTGTATTATACCGATGCAGGATTTACTGGGATTGGGTCATGAAACACGTATGAACCGTCCGGCGACTTCCTCTGGCAACTGGAGCTGGCGTCTGCTTCCGAATAAAATTAACCGATCATTGAAAAAACGGTTGACGGAATTGACGGAAATTTACGGCAGAGTTTGAAAAAAATTATAATTTCGGATAAACCAAAAAGCTCTAATTTTATTGATGTAATGACAGAATCAGAGCTTTTTTATTGAAAAAAAGTATTGACAAAATCAAAATTAATTCTTATAATATGTCTATAAAGTTAGAGCGTTAACCTTTCAAGCTCAATTCAGATGAAAGACAAAAAAAATAATCTCCCGCTATATTATCAAATCAGTCGCGAAATCATCGAAAAAATACAGACCGGTGAATTAGTACCGGGCATGCGCGTTCCATCTGAAAATGAAATTGTGAAGAAATATGAAGTGAGTAATACCACTGCCCGGAAGATCCTCAATGAGATAGAACGGTTGGGTTGGGCAGTGAAAATCAAAGGAAAGGGCACGTTCGTCCAGCGAAACACTGTGGAGCGGTCAGCTACGCGAATTTTGAGTTTTACAAAAAATATGATCGAAGCCGGTTATACACCGTCCACGAAGATTTTGGAAATGAAGGAAATCGCGAGCGGATATTCCGCTTTGATCAGCGGGCGACAATACACCATCAAGGGTCCAGTGCTCAAAATCCACAGACTTCGTTATGCGAATAATATTCCCATGATGATGGAAGTGCGTTATATCAGCAAGCAATTTTGTCCGGATATCGAAAAGCAGGACTTTAGTGGTTCATTGTATGATAATGTTTACGAAAAAGTTTATAAGCTCCGGCTTTCGGAAGTTGTACAGGAATTGAGTGCAATTATGATGGACACGGGAATCAAAGAATTTTTCGATGTTACAGATGCTGTTCCTGCATTTTTAATTGAAGGAGTTACCTTTTGCGGAACGGAAATGATCCTGGAAATGGAGAAATCCATTTATCGCGGAGATAAATACAAATTTACAGTGCGAGCAACCTGATTTTTTTTATAATTGCTTTTAGCGTTAAGATGTCAAATCAAAGATATTGAAATCTCCAAGAATATGAAGCGGAGCGGATATGTACGAAAAAGATTTTCTCAAACAACTGTTTCACAAGATTTATACTATCCGAATATTTGAGACGGAATGTATTAAATTATATCGTCAGGGATTAATTCGAGGCTATTTTCATCCGTATGTGGGAGAAGAGGCGACTGCGGTCGGCGTATGTTCGGCACTTGCGGAGGATGATTATATCATCAGCACACATCGGGGTCACGGACACTGCATTGCCCGCGGTGCGCAAATCGATAGAATGGTTGCTGAATTGCTGGGCAAAAAGACCGGTTATTGCAGCGGACTGGGCGGCTCCATGCACATTGCCGATGTACAGGCGGGTAATTTGGGTGCGAACGGGATTGTAGGCGGTGGTATTCCAATTGGTGTTGGAGCGGCACTTGGAATATCCATCCGTAAAGAAAAGAAAGTCGTTGCGATATTCTTCTCAGATGGTGCGGCAAACAATGGCGTGTTTGCTGAATCGCTTAATCTGGCAGCGATATGGAATTTACCCGCGATATTTCTACTGGAAAATAATCATTATGCAGTATCCACCCCCATCGAACAATCGAGCCGCAATCAAAACCTGTACGAACGGGCGACCGGTTACGGCGTTCATGCTCTTGCTGTGGATGGAAACAATGTCATCGAAGTTTTCGAGCAGACAAAAGATGCTCGACAAATGTGTATAAAGGGAAAAGGACCGGTGCTGATCGAAGCCAAGACATACCGGCATGGCGGACATCATGTGAACGATCCCGGCGCGTATATGCCAAAAGATCGTCTCGATTATTTCAAATCCAAAGATCCTGTAACTATTGCAAAAAAACATCTGAAAGAACAGGGAAAAATGAGTGAGTCGGAAATCGAGAAGATTGAAAAGGAAGTGGAAACGACTATGGAAAGGGCAATTGACTTTGCGAAAGAAAGCCCGGAATTGTCTTTTGCGGAATTTAATCAAATGGTAATGGGGTACTAAAAATATGACCGTGAAAACGAAAACAAAGTCTAGCGAATCGGATTCATCAAAACGAATGCTGTTATACCGGGAAGCGCTGAATGAAGCACTAAAAGAGGAAATGAAGCGGGATTCCACCGTGTTTTTAATGGGAGAGGGAATCGCGGAACGCGGCGGTTCCTATAAAGTCACGGTGGATTTGTTGAAAGAATTCGGACCCGAACGAGTCATCGACACGCCAATTGCGGAAGCGAGTTTTGTCGGCGCAGGGGTTGGCGCGGCAATCACCGGCATGCGTCCGGTGGTGGAAATTTTGTTCATCGATTTTACGCTTCTCACGCTGGATCAGGTTATCAATCAGGCAGCGAAGTACAATTTCATGACTGGTGGCATTGGCAAAGTACCGTTAGTGTTGCGAACCCAGGGAGGAGTCGGAAACGGACTGGCTGCCCAGCACTCACAAAGTCTGGAAGCGATTTTCTACCATATCCCCGGACTGAGAGTCGTGATGCCATCATCGCCGTACGATGCAAAAGGCTTATTGAAAACCGCTATCCGCGCGGACGATCCGGTGGTTTTCATCGAACATAAACTTCTTTATATGAACGAAGGACATGTTCCGCAGGATGACTATACCATCGATTTTGGTAAAGCGGACATCAAAAGAACCGGCAGCGATGTAACACTAGTCGCCTGGTCGAATATGGTACCAAAATCGCTTGCAGCGGCAGAAAAGCTCGCACAGCAAGGCATTGACGTCGAGGTGGTAGATCCGCGCACGCTCAATCCCCTGGACAAAAAGACCATTCTTGATTCGGTGCGCAAAACAGAACATGTTGTGATCGTTCAGGAGGCAATCCGAAGAGGAGGGATTGCATCGGACATTGCTTCTATTATTCAGCAGCAGGCATTCGACTACCTTGATGCGCCAATCGAAATTGTCGCTGGTATAAATACTCCGATACCATTCAATTTGAATCTGGAAAAACTCAGCGTTCCTCAGGTGAATGACATTATCGAAGCTGTAAAAAGAGTTTTGTAATGTTTCAAGCATTACATTTGCGAAATACATTCGTGATAAATTTCGCAAGTTTATAAGACGAACAGTCAATAATTTAAACAGGAGGGAAGAATGAGTCAGGCAGGTAAAAAGGATTCGGTCAGGGAACTGGCTGAACAAAATCCACAATGGTTGTTCTGGGCATGTTTTATCGCACTGGTTGCTACTGCGTTCGGGTTTATCATCAGAACGCAGATCATCGGCGATTGGGGAGTCGAGTTCAATCTCAGTGAAACTCAAAAGGGAGAGCTGCTCGGCGTCGGTTTATGGCCCTTTGCGATTAGCATTGTCCTGTTTAGTCTCGTCATTGACAAAATCGGATACGGCAGAGCTATGATTTTTGCATTTGTCTGCCATATCACTTCTGCAATTCTCACTATTTTTGCCAATGGCTACTGGATGCTGTACGTCGGAACGTTCATCGTTGCTTTGGGAAACGGCACTGTTGAAGCAGTTATCAACCCCGTGATCGCGACCGTATTTTCTAAAGAAAAAACCAAATGGCTAAATATTCTGCATGCCGGTTGGCCCGGTGGGCTCGTTCTAGGCGGCGTGTTGGCGCTCATCATGGGACCGGGGATCGATTGGAAATGGAAAGTCGGATTGATTTTTATTCCCGCTATCGCTTATGGCGTTATGATGCTGCGTGTGAAGTTCCCGGTTCACGAGCGGGTGAAAGCCGGTGTCTCCTATAAAGCGATGCTCCAGGAAGCAGGTGTACTGGGAGCAGCGATCATCGTCGTTATGATGGTGCGAGAGCTTGGTCGCGTCTTTGCCTGGTCTCTTACCGCGCAAATCATCATCGCCGGCATATTAGTGCTGGTATATGCTGCATACGTCCGTTCACTCGGTCGCCCGATGTTTATTTTCTTGCTGCTTATCATGATTCCGCTGGCAACTACCGAACTCGGTACCGATAGCTGGATCACAGAATTGCTGACGCCGGTTATGACGGATATTGGACTTCAGGCAGGCTGGGTTCTGGTCTACACATCTCTGATCATGACGATCATGCGATTTTCTGCCGGTCCGATTGTAAATCGCTTTTCACCACTGGGAACACTGGCAATAAGCAGCTTTGTCGCCATTATCGGTCTGGTGTTTCTATCGAAAGCCGCTGGTATCATGATTTTTATAGCAGCAACACTTTACGGCATTAGTAAATCGTTTTTCTGGCCCACAATGCTGGGTGTTGTCGCTGAACGCTTTCCAAAGGGAGGTGCACTTACGCTCAATACAATCTCCGGTGTAGGTATGTTAACCGTGGGAGTTATCGGAGCAGCCTTTTTGGGAAACATTCAGGATCGGCAGATCGACCGGGAGCTGACGACACAAAATATGGTGTTACACGAAAAGGTTGCCGGTGAAGAAGAGAGCAGTGTATTCGGAAAATACAGACCACTCAATCAGACGAAAATTGCGACACTAACACCTGAAGAAAAAGGAATCATTACGAGAATCGTCGACACGGCGAAGAAAAATGCACTGATGACCGTAGCGATTTTCCCGACGATCATGCTACTGTGCTATCTCGGGCTGATATTCTATTTCAG
>WJJN01000269.1 GCA_014729735.1 Candidatus Zhuqueibacterota bacterium | reverse complement strand
GGGAATCCGGCGTCAGTGTCGATTCGCGGGCAGGGTGATTATATCCGGCGGATCGAATATGATGGAATTCGCTATCCATCGGCAGTGATTCCGGCGGAGCTTTCACACATTAAAAATATTGAGATAATTCTGGGAACGCCCGATATCCCTTATGTGAAAGAATCCGGATCGTCGTTGGTCGCGGCTGATTTCAATTCGTCGCAAAATAAATTATTGATCCGATTGAAAGCATTTCCGGGACATCGAAGCAGTGTTGATTTGATATGCCCCGATAGTCCAAAGCAGGCGCAAATTTCGGGCAAAGATGTTTTTGATGAATTGGTGATTGATTCAAAGAATTCGGTTTTTCATGTTTCATTGCCATTTGTTCATGTGAATGAGACAGAGGAGGTGGAGGTAGATTTTTAGTCCCGGTAGGAACGAATGAAAATAGCCGGAGCTGTATTATGAGTCTGTTTTTTGTAAGATGTCATTCCTGGCTTGTCCCGGAATCTAAAAAGTTAGGGGATTCCTGCATTCGCAGGAATGACACCAAAAAGGAATGACACCAAAAAATGACTCTTTTAATACTGCACCCTTGGATAAATTGTAAACAAAATAGATTCGAATCCCGGAGGGACGATTGAAAAAAATCAATTGAGAATGTTTTATATGTTACACCAAATTCTCAGTCGTCCCTGACAGGACTTCGGGAAACTTTCTTTCGTTCAAATACCTTGAATAAATTCATGGGCTATTTTCAGTTGTCCCTATCGGGACATTTTGAAACATCGATTCAAAGAATTCGAGTTATCGCGTATCGCTATCGTTTGTACTTATGAATGATATTGAAATTGAAATTTCTTATAAATTCAGTAAACAAAAGGGACCGAAGTGAATTCCCCCTTTGAAGGGGGACGATACGCCGCAGGCGGATCAGGGGGATGTTAACCCGCGGCTGCAAAAAATAATCGCGTCTACAAATGGCGCCAGTTAGCTAATTTTGTAGATTGATAAAATTCATTATGAAAAATTTTTTAAAACAAATTTCATTATTTATCATTCTGATCGCCCTCTCTTGCGGCAATCAACAGGATCAAAATTCAAAAAGAATCACACTCACGTACTGGTCTGCCAATAATCAGGATGAGATCGATCTGGCGCGGTCGCTGGTGGCGGAATGGAATGAAGCGCATCCGCGGGTGCAGGTAAAGCACCAGCCGATCCCGGAAGGGAGATCGAGCGAGGAGGTGGTGCTGGCAGCAGTGGTCGGTAAAACCACGCCGGATGTGTTTTCAAACATGTGGCCCGGGGACGTGGAATTATATGTCCGAGCCAATGCGCTGACAGCGCTGGATCAGTTTGCGGATTTTGATTCCGTGGCGACAGACCGGTTCGCGCCGGAAAAAATCGACGAGGCGCGCTCCACGGATGGACACGTTTATCACATCCTCTGGAAAACCAATCCCATCATGATGATCTATAATAAGAAAATGCTCGCCCGCGCCGGGTTCGATAAACCGCCGGCGACGTATGATGAATTTTTCGAGCTTGCAGAACGCATCAAGAAAGATACCGATGGCGACGGCTATATCGATCGCTGGGTCGGAATCACGCAGATCCTGGTGACCTGGTGGCAGCGCTTTTTCGATTATTATACGCTGTACATTGCAGCATCCGGCGGCGGAACGCTGCTCGACCAGCAGGGCGATGTGAAATTCGATAATGAAGCGTCGGTCAGGGTGTTCCGGTTTCTGCAAGAGCTGTTCGAGCAGAATTATTTTCCCAGAGAGCGAATGGATGCCCGTGCGGATGTATTTCTGCACAGCGTGGTCGCAACCCGGTTTACGGGTCCCTGGGAAATTCGCCACGCCAATAAATTCAAACAAGAAGGATTTGAATTCGATTTCGCACCTGTTCCGGTACCGGATTCTTCCATCAAGCCTGTTTACACATACGGCGATTACAAGAGCATCGTGCTTTTCAAGAATTCGGAACATCCCAGAGAATCATGGGAATTTATAAAATTTCTGATCTCGCGGGAGGCGGACCTGCGGTTGTTAAAACTGGCGAATCAACTGCCCATCCGGAAAAATATTCTAATAGACGGAAAATTCCGGCTCTATTTTCAGGACAATCCGAAAATGGAAGTCTTTGCGCAACAGGCGCAGCGCGTGCGCGGGGCAGACAGCTCGCCGGTGCTCAGGGAAATTTTCGACGCTCTCAGCCAGGAATTCGAAGCCAGCGTTATTTACGGAGTCAAGTCCGCAGAACAGGCAGTGGAAGACGCTGCCGAACGGGCGCGGTTAATCATGGAGTAACAAATGAAGACCAAACGGGATAAAATCGGATATGTGTTTGTGCTGCCATACCTCATTCATTTCAGCGTATTCGTCGCGTTTCCGCTGGCATTTTCATTTGTGCTGATTTTCCACAAATGGGATATCATCTCACCGATGGACTGGGTCGGTTTCAGCAATTTCTCTAAATTAGTCCAGGATGTGCTGTTCTTCAAAGCCATTCGAAATACGCTGGTTTTTCTGGTCATCCATATTCCGCTGCAAATCATCATCGCGCTGGCGCTGGCGGAATTTCTGAATCAGAAGATCCGGTTTCGCGGATTCTTCCGCGCGTCCTATTTCATGCCGGTAGTCGTTTCCGGTGTGGTGATTACCATTCTGTGGCAGCAGTTGTACGCACAGGATTCCGGCATTATCAACTCGCTGCTGGTGAAGCTGGCGGGCGTCAAACTGCCGTGGCTTACCAGCGTGAAACTGGCAATGCCCTCGATAGCAATCATGGCGACGTGGAAGAATGTGGGGCTGTATATCGTGCTGTTCCTGGTGGGATTGCAGACCGTGCCCAAATACATGTACGAAGCCGCGGACATCGAAGGCGCGTCGCACTGGCAGAAATTCCGGCACATCACCCTGCCGATGATCAATCCGACGATGATCATGGTGGTGATCATTTCCACCATCGGCGGATTTTCGCTGTTCATCGAGCCGTACATCATGACCGGCGGCGGTCCGCTGAACAGCACATTGTCTGCGATGCTTTATATCTACCGCCAGGCGTTCTCGTTTTATCACATGGGCTACGCCGCGACGCTGGGATTCTTTTTTGCGCTCATCGTCTTTTCGGTGGTGCTTATCCAGAAAAAAATCATTGAACGTGAAAATATATATTGATTATGCGAAAACTTGTATTCTATTTATTTTTGATCTTCTGGACGATCATCTTCATGTACCCGTTCCTGTGGATGATTTCGGCAACCATCCGTCCGGAGGCGGAGATCGGCGGCTTTGGCATTATTCCGTCTAAAATAACGTTCGATAGCTATGAAAAAGTATTCGAGAAAATCCCCATTTTCCGGGCGCTGCTGAACAGCACCATCGTTGCCACATCGGTGACGCTTGGTGTGATCATATTCAGCTCGATGATCGGCTACTCGCTGGCGCGGCACCGTTTCCGCGGGCGCAATCTCATTTTCGGGGTGATCCTGTTCACCATGACCATGCCGTTTCAAATCACCCTGATCCCGCAGTACATTTTGATGGTCAAATTCCAGTGGACAGAGACATTTCTGGCGCTGATCGTGCCGTATCTGGTCAATACCTTTGCGATCATTTTGTTCCGGCAGCATTTTCTCACCATCCCCCAGGATTTGATCGACGCCGCTAAAATGGACGGCTGCTCCGAATTCACGATACTGTTCCGCATCCTGTACCCGATATCCACGCCGGCAATCGTGACGGTGGGCATTATCACATTTATGGCAATATGGAATGAAGTGCTCTGGCCCCTGATCGTCATTCACGAGCAGCACCTGATGACGCTGCCGCAACTGGTTACTATTTTCGTGGTTGGCGGACAGGCGGAGAGCCTGATGGGAGTGAAGCTCGCAGCAGCCACAATGCTGGCAGCGCCGATTATTATCGCATATTCGATTTTTCAGCGGTACTTCATAGCAAGCATGGCAACTTCAGGTTTGAAAGGTTAGTGTATGAAAATCAAAAACTTCTTGCTTTTTATCATTCCGTTTATTATCTTTTGTGATTTTCAACAGGAATCGAAGCAAAAATTTGCACTAATAAATTTTGATCATTTGCGGCATCTGACGGAATCGGTGCAAACGGAAGATGGCTTGAATTTCGATATCGTCCATATTTATGCGGAATACCCGGATTACGACCGGACAATAGCAGCAGGGGAGGGCATCGCCTGCATCGACGATGTGGCGCGGGCGGCTGTCGTCTATTTGCGGCATTTTGAATTGTCCGGTGATACAGCCAGCCTGCATGATGTCAGGGCGCTGCTGGAATTCTGTCGCTACATGCAGGCAGTAGATGGTCAGTTTTATAATTTTATTCATGAAGATTACACGATTAATCGAACCGGCAGAACCAGCCGCAAGAGCTTCGATCCGTGGGCAGCACGGGCTGTTTGGGCGTTGGGCAACGGCTATCGGATTTTCAAAGAGGTCGATCCCCTTTATGCCGACACGCTGAAAATGCATCTGGAACGCTCTTTCGGACAAATTGAGCTGATGCTGCAAAATTATCCCGAAACAGTCGCGGTCG
>WJJN01000268.1 GCA_014729735.1 Candidatus Zhuqueibacterota bacterium | reverse complement strand
TACGAGGTCCTCATAAATCGCATTTATACGGATTTACCAGTGGGATTTATCGCAGTGAAGATGGCGGCGATTCATGGACTCTTTTAGGTGCGGCAAACGGACTGCCCGAAGACGAGGAATTTATCGGCAGAATCGGATTGGCACTTTGTCAAACACAGCCGGAATTTATGTATGCTCTGTATACGGATTACAGTCCATCTGCCGGATATTCGTACCGCGCACTGTACCAGAGCGTCAATGGCGGGAATATCTGGTTCCCGGTGGACGCGGATAAAGAGCTATCCGCGGGGTTCGGTAGCTTTTCCTGGTATTTCGGAAACGTACGGGTACATCCGGAAGATCCGCTAAAAGTCTATGTTCTCGACGTTTCGCTGATGCGCTCCGATGACGCCGGAGATACCTGGCCTATTCAGTACGGCTATGGCAGTGCTTTTCCTGATTTGCACGTCGATCATCACGCATTCGCATTTCACCCATTTCATCCTGACACGATTATAGATGGGAACGATGGCGGCATCAATATTTCCTACGATGCCGGCGATAGCTGGACAAAAGTCGATCTTTTACCGGTGACTCAGTTTTATGAAATCACGATCGATCAAACAAATCCGTTTCGTTTGTACGGCGGAACACAGGATAACGGAACTCTGCGTACGCTCACAGGCGAGATCGATGATTGGGAGAACATCCTCGGCGGCGATGGTTTTTTCGTGATCGTTGATCCGGAAAATCCGGATGTCATTTATGCAGAATCACAATTCGGGAATTTATATAAATCCACTACCGGAGGATCGTCATTTCGATGGGCACAGAACGGCATCGACGGCAATGAACCGACTAACTGGTCCACGCCGGTTGTGATGGATCCGCAAAATAATAACGTTCTTTATTATGGCACGAATCGCGTCTATCGCACAGAAGACGGTGCTCAAAACTGGTATCCCATAAGTGATGATTTGACCAAAAATCTTTCCTGGTCGCGGCTGGGAACGATAACTACAATTGCAGTCTCACCTATCGACAGCAACGTCATTTACGCCGGCACCGATGATGGGAATGTATGGGTTACCGATAATCTCGGAGGCAGTTGGCAAAATATTACACATGATCTCCCCTTTCGCTGGGTCACACGAATTGCTGTGGATCCGGCAAACGATTCCACGGCATATGTCACTTTTTCCGGCTTGAAATGGAAATCTCCGCAGCCGCATGTTTTTCGCACAACCGACAGGGGTAATTCATGGGCAGACATCAGTTCAAATCTCCCGGATGCTCCCGTTAATACGATTATGGTCGATCCGATGTATTCCAATGTTCTTTATGTCGGCTCGGATGTGGGATGCTTTTTCACAACAGATTACGGACAGAACTGGAATGCTTTGGGGCAGGGGCTGCCCATCGTTCCGGGATACAGCATGGATATTCATAATGAATCCAGAACCCTCGTTGTCGGCACGCATGGTCGCTCCATGTATTCCCTGAATCTCGGTGCCGTGGTTTCCGTCGAGCAGATTTCATTTGAAACCCAGACAACAGCTCGGGGAGTGCATTTGAGATGGGGTACTGCAACCGAAACCAATAATCACGGTTTCTATGTTGAACGTAAGTCTGAACGCTCCGATTTCATACAAATCGGATTTGTAGAAGGGAACGGAACGACTACATTAACAAAACATTATGAATTTCTCGATCCGATCTCCGAACCGGGAATTTATTATTACCGCTTAAAGCAAGTGGACATCGACGGCACGTATACTTATTCGAAAGAATATCTTGTCGAAATAGGGACTCCGAGTGAATTCGTTTTGAATCAAAATTATCCTAATCCGTTCAATTCATCGACAGTGATTTCATTTCAACTAAAACAGAAGAGCAGTATTGAATTGAATATTTTCAACACGCTCGGTCAGCGTGTGCGTCAGCTTTCGAATACTGATAAACCGGGGGGTACACATTACCTCACATGGGATGCAACGGATGAGAACGGGCTTAAAGTCCCCACAGGTATTTATTTGGTTGAATTGAGAACACCTTCTTTTAAAGATTCAAAACGGATTCTGTACTTGAAATAGTATGTGAATTTTCTTATATTTTATAATAATTCTATTTACTATTTCCAATCCACAAAGAAATCGAGATGCAAAAAAAACATTTTATTGTATTTTTTGTGCTAAATCTCTCTATTCCCTTGCTGTGGTCTGCGGAAAATAATGTCTCGTTCCACGGAATTGTCATTGATCTATTCTCCAGAAAACCTGTCTCCAACGTTATAGTCAAAATGAGTAATTCGGAAGAGCCAATTACAACTAGTGAAAAAGGCGAATTTACAATAACTAATCTGGATCCCGGTCAGTACACCTTTGAATTCATTCATCTGAATTATCAACCGTATGTTCTGTCAAAATATCCTGTTTCTGATTCAGAGAGGAATGTTAAAATTGTCGAGCTAATCCCGGCTCAGGAAGAGGGCAAAGTTTATAATATCGGTGGAATCGAGGTTACTGCGGAGCCTGATGTTTTTCAAAAAAATTTAGCCACGACCACGATCATCAATGCCAGCGATATCGAACATATCCAGGCGACGAATCTCGGGGATGTACTGGATTTGCTGCCGGGAAACGAAATCACTCTGCAACCGGCGCTTACCACGGTCAAGCGCGCAAGCTTTCGGGATTTACGAAGAAACACGCTGCTTAATTCTTACGGCACATCGATCATTATCGACGGTATTCCCGTCTCGAACAGCGCCAATTTACAAAATGCATATTCCGTTGCCAATAATAGTGTGGCAGTCAGCGCTGGCACAGGGCTGGATTTACGTGAAATCCCGGCGGATAATATAGAAACCGTGGAAGTCATTCGGGGAATCGCACCGGCAAATTACGGAGACCATCTCGAAGGCATCGTGGAAGTCCGGACAAAAATTGACGGTAAGCCGTTTCATCGTCTCAAACTAAAGAATAATCCTGATACGCGGGAACTCAACATCGGCGGGCTTTTTTCGGCGCTGAATGGGAACATCGGCTATAATTTCAACTGGGCACACAGTTTGAAAGACATTAGGAAGGATTACGATAATACCGACCGCGTGTCGCTGCAATTATCACAAAAGAGCCAATTTTCTGATAATAGAATCATGCTGGAAAATATGTTCCGCTTCTCGAAACTGTTCGAAGAAATCGATGAGAATCCTGATGATCCGGATCG
Organism: Candidatus Zhuqueibacterota bacterium; assembly: GCA_014729735.1. GTDB lineage: Bacteria > Zhuqueibacterota > Zhuqueibacteria > Thermofontimicrobiales > Thiofontviventaceae > Mariaggregatimicrobium. The sequence goes on along the minus strand of WJJN01000268.1, from coordinate 3,735 downwards.
CGTGAAAATATATAATCACGGTTACAGATTTGTATATGGATTAAAAACTAGGTTTCATCTTTCTCCGTCGTTCAACATGAAACAGAAATTGTATTTCAACTATCGTAACGTCGATGCTTTCAAGCAAAAACACATTCCGGCAGCCGCCCGGGTAATTTCGCCATTGACGGAAACTGGAACCGACTCCGCTTATTTAATCACCAGACCATATATTTCCCGCTATTTTACCCGGGGGCAGGAACTATCTGCCGGTCTTGATATCGACTGGGAAAAAACTTTTTTCCTGGCAAAATTATATCATCAATTGTCGTGGGGACTTCAACTCCGCTATGATGATAATTTCGGAAAAGGCACGGTTTTCGACATGCTTGAACCACCGCAGATCGGTGACCGCCCGCGACAATTCAGCGACGTTCCGGGCTTGTACAATCAAAGTCTTTACATCAATGATGAAATGAATGGTCATTTTTGGGTGGACTTTGCCATCAATGCAGGGCTGAGATTTGATAGCTACGGCAACACATCCGCAGGTTTATTCGAAGGCGGAAACGGACAATTCTTCAATCCGCGACTTAATTTGGCGCTGTACTTATCGAAGCGGTGGACTATGCGGGCAGGATATGGTATATCAACAAAGGCACCGGCGATTTACTATGTTTTCCGGCAACCCGCCTATTTTGATCTGAATGATTATTCTTTTATTGAACAAAACGGACAGCCGCTGATTTCAAGGAACGAAATTATTTCGACCTATAAATTTAATCAGGAAAATGGCGATCTGAACGGAAGCAAACAGAAAAAAATCGAGTTGAGCATCGACCGCCGCGGCGACCATATTTCTTTCAGCATCACCGGTTTTTATAGTCGCCAGTCCGGTAATCCAATCATGAATAATGAGCCAGAGGTGCTGTATACTTATTTTCGACCCAATTATCCGGATACTCTTGAAACGACAGTTCAGGATACCTTAATTCGCCTCGTGAGTCGGTTCGAAAAGCTCGGCTGGAATCGTACCGATGGTATTGAATTTACGCTGTTGACTCCCGAAATCGAGCGTATTCATGCCAGTTTTATGCTTCAGGCAAGTTATCATCACGCTTATTTCGGCAATTCCGGGACTCAGCGGGGAAGAGTTCAGAATTACATATTGCCGCTCTACCGCTCTCCGACAACATGGGTACAAAAGGCTTTAATAACACTAAAGATCAATCATTTTTCCAGACCGCTTGGAATGTGGCTGTCCTTATTAGCCCAGTGGATGCCGCATTATCGCAGCAAGATCAATTCACGGGGACAGGGTTTTGCAGTTGCATATCATGATCTTCTAAATGACCAAATTCATGACATTCCGGCAGCAGAACGTGAGGATCAACAATATACCCGCTTTAAAAAACCAGCGTCGGATCTGAATCACTCACTGTATAAAAGATCGGAGAAATTTCTTTTAAATTTCCGGTTGACAAAATCGCTGTTCCCTGGTGCCGAGTTATCTTTGTTTGTCAATAACCTGCTGAACGATCCGGCATATTATTCGCCGATTAATGAACCACTATTAAAAATTGCAGCAAATCCCGATTTATTTTGGGGAATTGAATTCAGTGCGTCATTGGATAAATTTCCGAATTAAAAAAAAGGAGGTTACCATGAAACGAACGGACTATTTTTTCTTCCAAAAAAAAATACAATTAGTGCTTATCTCGATACTTGCTTTTCTCAATTTATGGACCTGTAGCAAGGTTAATAATCCCGCGGGATTAGATGGTTCGGTGGGTATGCAGTTATTTATCGCCGATACAACGAGGACTTTCGATAACATGAATATGTCTCCGATTGCTAATGCAAATATCCGGGTCTATTTGAAAGAATATGATGAATATCACAAATATCGCAGCGATCAAAATGGCTGTCTTACTCTGAAAGACTTGCGCCTCGGCACCTATTCGATCCAGGCGGAAAAAAATTACGGCGGCTATAACCGATTCGGATCGCTGGAAATGGAATTATCAATTCCCAATACTGTATATGCTGATACAATCTATGTAAAAATCGACACTCTGGCAGGGATTGTAATCAATGAACTCTATTATTGCGGGGCGGCAAATTCAGGACGATTTTACAGGGATCAATACGTCGAACTGTACAATAATTCCGATAGTGTACAATATCTGGATAAACTCATTATTGCCCGAGTTCGAAACGGACATGCGGATGAAGAAACATTCGAGACCTTTTACTGTTACCGTTTTCCTGGCGATGGAGCATCATATCCGGTGAATCCTGGAGAATTTGTGTTGCTTGCCCAGACAGCGCGCAATTACATTGCCGACGGCATAGAAAATAGTATCGACCTGTCGACTGCCGACTGGGAATTTTACGATGAATCAAGCAATGACTATGACAATCCAGCAGTTCCCAACATTCCACGAATGACAAAACTGGCAAAAGAAAAGTCCAATGATTTTTACATGCATTTACGTGCCGATGAAATTTGTCTCATTAAAGTTGAGCATGAAGATCAAATAAAAGTTAGTTATGAAACTACTACCGGATTTGATGGCTCCAGTGATACACACGAATATTTTCAGTTTCCTTTTTGTTGCGTTATAGACGCAGTGTCTTACAATTACCAGAACCTGCTGCCGAAAACGCTTCCTGATTTTATCGATAGCGGATTTGCGGGATACAAAATGGATCGGTATTCGGGGCAATCCATCGAGCGACATGCCCCCGGAACGGGCGCAGCCGGTTACGATAGGAATGACAGCTCTTTCGATTTTGCTACGCTTATATCTCCGACTCCGGATTTTCAACACGATATGGGAATAGTTATTCGCCCATAATCAAAAGAAGAAATCGATACCGTACCGATGCGAAAATTATTGTGAAGTTCAAAATTCAGAATCCTTATGAGAATCTGCTTGTTAAATCATTCGTTTTATGTGCTTATTTTTCTACTTGAGATAAGCACTACTGCCTTTGGTTCCGAAATTCGCTTGCAATCCATGGGAAATCCCCGTATTGCGCTGCCTGACAGTGGGAATCAAATCAATCTTCATGATTTTGGAAGAAACTTCGCCTGGATTCTGGAAGACCAGGCGGCAAACTGGACTCGCCTCGAAGGAAAGGCTGGACATCAGACGGGATCATTTCGCCGGACTTATGATCCGAAGCAAGTTATCAGTCTGTCAGGTCGATATACGGTATTGCAGCATATCGGTGAGAGCAATATCGTTTACGGCGCCATCGAATATGCAGATGTATCCCGCAAAAATGTATATTCCACTAGCGATCGCCAGCCTTATTCCGGTCACCCGTTCCGGGTAACAGACGCGACCACCGGTAATATTCATAGCTATGGTCCCCGGCTTCGACTGACTTACAATAATGCGCTATTTAAACATCATCTTTTCTGGGCAGGGACTTTCACATATCAAGTAGAAAGCGGCTTAAAAAAAGCGATAGTCAAGCCGGAAAATATTTACAGAGATGTCGGTTTGATTACAGCAATCGCTTTTAAAATATCCCGGCGTTTCTCTATCGGATTCACGATTGATTACAATGATTCTCAGGAAAATATCGAATACGTTTCTCCCTACAAAATCGCTCCATTTTTCTATGATATTAATTTATTCGTTAGCGAACAGTCTTTTCTGCCTCTTGCAGATAATATGGGAATCATTAAAAACGGACAACAGTTTCGTTATGGCTTACAAACCGCTCTTTGTTTCGCAGAAG
>WJJN01000267.1 GCA_014729735.1 Candidatus Zhuqueibacterota bacterium | reverse complement strand
TCAACAGCCATTCAGGCACAGCAAAAAATATATGAAAAAATTCATTCCTTTGAAAAATCAAATTTTTTGAAATATCAAAATTACTTATCGCATAAATCAGAAAATGCAATTTATGATAATTACGATGTCACATATTACCGCATAAATTTAAGAATTGATCCGGTCATTCAATTCATTTACGGCGAAGTTACCATGCGCGCTTCATCAGTGATAGATAATTTCTCAACAGTAGTGCTTGATTTATATGATAACATGACTATCGATTCGGTAAAATTGAATAATGAATTAGTTAATTTTTCACATGAGAGCAATCAAATTACAATACAGACTGATGAGCCATTTCAAACCGGAGATTTCTTTGATGTGACTGTTTTTTATAATGGTAGACCTGTCGATGCCGGCGGCTTTGCGTCTTTTGAATTCGGATTTCATCAAACAGGACGAATTATCTCGACGTTAAGCGAGCCGTATGGCGCACCGATCTGGTGGGCGTGTAAGGACGATCCGACGGACAAAGCCGATTCTGTGGATATCATTATCACAGTGCCTGAAGATCTGGTTGTCGCCTCAAATGGGATTTTGCGGGAGGAAATCCTGAATTCGGATGGAACAAAAACATATTTTTGGGAAGAGCGCTATCCTATTACTACCTACCTCGTCTCACTGGCGATTTCTAATTACGAAGTATTCCGGGATTATTATCGCTTCTCTGACACGGATTCGATGGAGGTTGTGTATTACGTTTATCCACACAATCTGGAAGCAGCAAAAACCGATTTCGCTCCCACTGTAGATATGATTTCATTTTATTCATCCATTTTCGGAGAATATCCGTTCATCAGAGAAAAATACGGCATGGCTGAATTTCAATGGGGTGGCGCGATGGAGCACCAAACCTGCACCAGTTATGGCACGGGACTCATTCAGGGCAATAATCGCTATGATTCTATCGTCGCACATGAATTAGCACATCAATGGTTCGGAAATCTGATCACCATGCAAAAATGGTCGCACATCTGGCTCAATGAAGGTTTTGCTTCGTATGCAGAAGCATTGTGGTTTGAACATATTAACGGAAGGCAGTATTACCATGATTACATGAATGCATTCGATAGAGGCTTTTTCCCATATAAAGTATTTGTTGAAGATACGACAGATATTTCGAGAATATTCCACATCACAGTTTATAACAAAGGCGCATGGATATTGCACATGCTCCGAAAAGTGATTGGCGATGAGGCTTTTTTCAATTCGCTGCTCAGCTATCGAGATCGGTATGCCTTCGGAAATGCAACGACAGAGCAGTTTCGTGATGTCTGCGAAAGTGTGTCTGGCATGGATCTGGATTGGTTTTTCGATCAATGGGTCTATGAATATTTCCGACCGCGATATCTTTATAGCTGGACGGATTCCGTATCAAGCGGAAGATATTTTGCAAAATTGAACCTGTCGCAAATCCAGACAAGCACCGGTTTATTCCAAATGCCGCTGGATATTCGCATTACGACAGCGTCCAAAGAGACGACCTTTGTTGTCTGGGATAGCTTATCTTTTCAACAATTTGAATTCGAGTTTAATGAACCGGTCACTGATCTGAAAATAGATCCCGATGGCTGGGTGTTAAAATATCTATCTCGAGAGCCATATTTAAAGAATTTTGCCTTACTCCAGAACTATCCCAATCCATTCAATGTAACCACAAAAATCGAATATTTTGTGCCCCGGAACGGACAGGTGTCTTTGAAAATCTATAATATACTCGGTGAAGAAGTCAGGGAATTAGTGAATAGGGAACAGTTGTCCGGCACTTATGCTGTTGAATGGTCCGGCGAGACGAACAACGGAAAATCAGCAGCCAGCGGCGTTTATTTATATCGATTGAAATTTAATGACAATACAATTCTCGAGCGAAAAATGGCATTAGTGAAGTAAAATCCGCTTCATTGAATTTCATTTATGTCATTATTTTTGTAAAGTGTCCTTAGATCACGTCGATATTAAAGATGAATAACATTTTCACAAAACCCAGTTCGTTATGGATAATATTGATCAAGTGAAGGGCACAATTTTAATTATCGACGATGATTTTGATTTTGCCAATCTGACGACCACCCATTTGAAAAACCACGGGCATACAGTTTATGTACTTAATGAGCCGGTGAATTATTTATCATTTATTGAAGAAAAGGAAATTGAAACGGTGTTGCTGGATGTGATGATTCCCGCTGCAAACGGTTTCGATATTTTAAAAAAGATCCGGCACCGGTTTCCTTCGCTTCCTGTGATTATGACAACTGCGCTTCAATCTGCACATCCTGCGGTAACTGCAATGAAAATTGGTGCGTTCGATTACATCCCGAAACCGGACAGCGATGACGATTTCGAGCGTTTGAATCTGGTGGTTCGAAATGCTGTGTCTATTTATCAATCCACAAAAGAGTTAGATCGATTGCGAGGTGTTGTTGAAAAGAAATACAGCTTTTCGAATATTATCGGTACAAGCAAGGCAATGCGTGATGTCTTCTATCAGATTGAAAAAGTGGCGGAAAGTAATATTAATGTGCTCATTTTTGGTGAGAGCGGAACCGGCAAGGAATTGATAGCTCGTGCAATTCACCATAATGGTCCCCGAAAAAAAGGTCCTTTCGCTGATTTGAATTGTGCCGCAGTCGCTTATAATTTAATTGAGAGCGAACTGTTCGGACACGAAAAAGGAGCATTCACCGGTGCCTATACACAGAAAGCAGGCAAATTTCAGCAGGCAAATGGAGGTACATTATTCCTCGACGAAATTGGTGAAATGCCGACGCCAATTCAAGTGAAAATATTGAGAGCGATTCAGGAGCGCTCTTTTGAAAGAGTTGGTGGTGAGAAAAAAATATTTGTCGATGTGCGAATTATTTCCGCAACTAATAAAAATCTTAAACAGGAAGTACAAAATAAAAATTTCAGAGAAGATTTGTTTTACCGCATTTCGGGATTTCCCATTCACTTGAAACCTCTCCGCGAACGGATCGAAGATATTCCTCTCCTGGTAAATCATTTTATCCAAAAATTTTCTAAAGAGATGAACAAGCAAGTTGTTGAAGTGCATCCGGCGGCACTTACGGCGCTAAAGTTGTATTCGTGGCCCGGTAATGTGCGTGAACTTGAAAACGTCATTCAACGAGCCATCGTTTTGACAGATAAATCGAGCAAAAAAATTCATCTCGATAATTTGCCGCTGGAAATACAAAATATGGTGCAAAATGAAGATTACGATAGTACAAGGGAGATGCTTTCATCAATTCGTATCGGGTCGAATCAAATGCCATCTTTTGAAGAAATCGAGAAACGCGTTATTCTGGAAGCATTGACCCGCTGCGACGGCAATGTTACATTAGCTGCCGAACAATTAAAAATCGGACGAGCGACGATTTATCGCAAAATCGAAAAATACGGTATCAAAGCAAAATGATGCCTCGATATTCAGAAAATTTCTTCAATTGAATGACCCGGAAAATTTCCGGGTTAATTTTTTTATTGCCGAGACGATATATTTATTAAAATTATTTAATAAATATTACGGAGAGATCATACGATGAAATTGACAAATTGCTGTGAGTATTGCAGGATTCCTTTTAAAAAAGGGGAAAAGCCGTTCGTTCCCGTTAATGGAACATCGGCATATCACTGGAATTGTTACTTCAAAAGTCTGAAGATTGTCGATATTGATGAGTGCGAAGAAGAATATGAAGAAAGTTATCTCGAATGAAGCCTGCAAATTATGGATCTAAAAAATGAAGGCCTTAATTTCTTGTGGGAAAGAAAGGAGGTAAAAAACCCACGAAATTAAGGCCTATCAAGTTTCTTTATCGTTTTAGGTGTATTTTACCACTTTTTTTTAAAATAGTTCCATTTTTGTATCCGTGAAAATGTGTAACATTAACTTATTATAATTAATAGGCTTATATGATCAATCCAAAATTTATTTTCTGAAATGAATCGACGTAGAATTTCTTACAACTGTTGTTTTAGTTTTTCGAAACTGTTGCACTACTTCTCAAGTCCTACCAAAAAAGTTTAAAAAAAAAGTCAATTTAAGCATATTTTTTTCTTGCTTTTCTAACAAAATATAATTATTGTATTTATATAGACCAATCCAAAAGGAGGTAATATGAAACAATTCAAAAAAGATCTCATCATCGGCGTATTAATTATTATCGTCGGGCTTTTTAGTTTATTAATAAACATCGATGTTCTGGACATAAAAATTGACAGCGCAATGGTCACTGTATTTATTTTTATTGCCGGATTCTTGTTTTTTATGGGAATGTATTTATATCAAAACCGAAAAGAGTTTTGGCCTCTGATACCGGCGTTTGCACTGCTTGGTATTGCTATTCTTATTTTATTTAATGAAATCGGACTCAGCCATAAAATCGGTGCCGGATTTCTAATGATTTTTATTGGTTTAGGATTTATTATGACGTATTTGTTCCACCGTGAAAATTGGTGGGCGCTTATTCCGGGAGGCATAATGGCAAGTATTTCCATGGTTATTTTCTTTCAGGGCATTTTGGGCGTTGGATTAATGTTCGTTGGAATGGGAGGCGTTTTCTTTGCACTTTATCCGGTTCTCAAAAAAGAAGGTGAAAATAGCTGGTGGACGGTGATACCGGGATCTATTTTGAGCTTGTTGGGAATCCTGTTCTTGTTGTTCGATAAAGACTACGTAGGCAAATTCATTTTGCCTTTACTGCTTGTTGCCGGCGGACTTTATCTTATATTCAAACCGACCCGGCAGGTTGAGGAAGAAGCATAAATTCTTGTAAAAAATTCTTGCATCTAATGAAAAATATTTTTATCTTTAGAGACTTTAATTCTGGAAACACATGGAAATTGGTGCTATTATACCAGCTTTCAATGCCGGCATCGGCATTGCGAGCGTGATTAAGGAACTGAAAAGTCATGTCGGTAATAAAATCATTGTCGTTAATGATGGATCGACTGACGGAACTGCTACTTACGCATTAAAAGAGAATGTCATCGTTCTTTCTCATAAACATAATCGGGGAAAGGGAGCCGCGTTAAGGACAGGATTTTCGAAAGCAATCGAATTGAATTGGGACGCTGTTATAACTCTCGATGCGGATGGTCAACATAATCCGATATTCGTACCATATTTTATCGGACGATATAAAGAAACCGGAGCCGATATTATTATCGGCTCTCGAATGTGTAATTTAAAGTCAATGCCGCCGCATCGCATTCTGAGTAACAGGATCACGTCAAAAATATTGTCCTGGCGCATCGGTCAAAAAATAATCGATAGCCAGTGCGGCTATCGCCTTATTTCGATAGATGTTTTAAATGAAATTGAATTGCTCACGTCACATTACGATACGGAATCAGAAATTATCATACGGAGCGGATTGGCAGGTTTTAGAATAGACTTTGTTGATATCGAAACGATATACAACAATGAAGCAAGTTCCATTAACCTTGTTCTGGATACTATGCGGTTTATTAAATTATATTGGAGCAGCTTTTTTATAAAATATTGAATGTTGTCGGTATGGAAGATTTTCAAAAAGCACGAAAGAAAATGGTTCAGGAACAACTCGTTGCACGCGGGATTCGCGATGAAAAAGTTCTTGAAGCCATGGCAAGAGTTGATCGTCATCGTTTTGTAATGAGTGACGACAAGAGCAAAGCCTATAAAGATAAACCACTGAATATTAACTGCTCCCAGACAATATCGCAGCCTTACATGGTTGCGTTGATGACGCAATTGCTTGAATTAAAAGGAAATGAGAAAGTGCTCGAGATCGGGAC
>WJJN01000266.1 GCA_014729735.1 Candidatus Zhuqueibacterota bacterium | reverse complement strand
TATCATTGCTTCATAAGAATATATTTGATTTGATGCTTCTCGACATTCGATTGCCCAATAAAGACGGGATGCAAGTTTTAAAAGAGGCGCACGAAATAGATCCGGATTTATTAGTTGTCATGATTACGGCGCACGGAACGATTCAGTCGGCTGTAGAGGCGATGAAAGCTGGTGCCTATGATTTCCTGATGAAACCATTTGAATTGGACGAATTGCGGCTGGTTGTTGCCAAGGCTCTGGAAACGCAGAAACTGAAGCGTGAAGTGAATCAACTTCGAAGGAAGCAGCAGAATTCAAAATACCCCGATGATGCCATTTTCAGCAATCATCCTAAAATGCAGGAAGTAAAAGGGATGATTAAAATTGTCGCTGAAACGCCGCGTACATCGGTGTTGATTCAGGGAGAAAGCGGCACGGGTAAGGAATTGGTGGCAAACGCAGTTCACAACTGGAGCGCTCGTAGAGACAAGCAACTAGTGAAAATAAATTGCAGTGCAATCCCGGAACATTTGCTGGAAAGTGAACTATTCGGTCATGAGAAAGGCGCGTTTACAGATGCGAAAACGTTAAAAAAAGGGATGTTCGAGCTTGCCAACGGTGGCACTCTGTTCCTCGACGAAATATCAAGCATGAAACTATCGTTGCAACCAAAACTGCTGCGTGTTCTGGAAACGCAACGCCTGCGCCGAATCGGCGGCACCATCGATCTGGGCATAGATGTCCGCATCATTGCAGCAACGAATCAGGATTTACAGGAATGCGTCCAGGAAGGACTTTTCCGTGCAGATCTATATTATCGATTAAAGGTGATGGTCATTAATTTGCCACCGTTAAGGGATCGTGCATCCGATATTCTTCTGTTAACAAAGCTTTTCATTGAGCGGAATAATAAGGAATTCAACAAAAATATCACCGGTATGTCGGCAGAAGCCGAACAGTTGTTGCAGACTTACCCATGGCCTGGAAATGTCAGAGAACTCAAAAATGTCATTGAAAGAGCTGTAATCCTGTGTCGTAACAGCAAGATACAGGCAGAACATCTGCCAATGGAGCTTCGTTCGACAAATTCAACGCAGATCCCGGTTAGCCCTGTATCGAAGCAACCAACGGCGCCAGAGCCGACACAGCCGTCACAGCCACAACCGGAAACTACATCCGAGCCTTTATCACTGCAGGACATTGAAAGAAAACATATTCTGGCGACATTGAAAAGATTTGGCGGAAATAAATCCAAAGCAGCTCGTGTTCTCAATATCTCCAGGTCAACTTTGAGAGAAAAACTAAAATTGTACGGTATCAATTAATTTGAACAGAAATCGATCACCTGAGTCAGGTTATATTGTTTAACCCGCTATACTCAACTTCAAATGAATCCTCAGTGTCTTTTGTATGATCACTCATAATTCATTAATAATATGAGGAATAAAAGATACTGAGTTGCCATTCCTCTTATTAATCTTAAGCTTAATATTTTACTACTATTTGGCATAATGTTTGCGCAAACAGAATGCGTTTCTTAAATTTTGTAATAAACCGCACATAATGTTAAAATAATTTATATATCGCAATAAAATGCTAATTATTGCTGTTGTAGCAGCCGATATTAACTACTACATTTCTGCTGGAAATGATTAGTGAATAAACAGGGGAGAACAGATATTGTAATGATTATTAATTAACTGCGGAGAAAGTAAATGAAGCCTCGGTCTAGCAGAATCTTGATTGTTGATGACGAAGAAGATTTGACATGGAGTATTTCAAGAAGTTTAATGCGCGAGAACGAGTTGTTAGAGATTATCTGTGTGAATACGGGGGATGAGGCTTTCAAAGTTTTGGAAAAAAATTCGATAGATCTGGTGATTTCCGATTTACGTATGCCAGGAAAAAGCGGACTCGAAATTTTAGATCAAATACAAAAAAAGCACCCTCAGACGAAAATGATCATCATGACAGCTTATGGGACGCCAGCACTGGAAAAACAAATTCGAGAAACGAAAAACGCGTTTTATCTGGAAAAACCATTTGATATTCATGTTTTAAAAAAAATGATTTCTGATTTAAATAACGGCGCTGCTGATAAAAATACGTCGATTAAACTAAAGGAATCTGATTTAAAGGCAAATGCAAATATGCGACTAAATTAGAAAATAGAAGAGATGGAATTATAGGACATATTACATGGGTGAAATAATTTCAATTGTTAGTCAAAAGGGAGGAGTCGGCAAGACGACAACTGCAGTAAATTTATGCGCAAGTCTTGCCCGTCTGAATCGCAAAATATTATTAATTGATTTAGATCCCCAGGGGCATGTTTCCACCAGCTTCGGGTTCGGGAAATTTGATATCAAAGGTGGAATATACGATGTGATTCATTCATCGATGAATATAGAAGACACGATTCACTCGACAAACATCACAAATTTTGATTTGATTCCCAGCAACTTCGATAATGAGGAGGATGGCAAAAATTATTATATTGCTCCATTGAAGGAATTGAAGCTGAAAAATATTTTATCGTCATTAAAATCACATTATGAATTCATATTCATTGATTGTCCACCTTCTCTGAGCAATGCGACTTCCAATGCGCTGGTCTCTGCCGATTCAATAATAATTCCAATTCAATGTGAATATTATGCATTAAAAGCGCTGGGCAAATTGCTGAAATTGACGCGGGCAATTAAAAAGCACTATAATCCCGAGCTTCAATATCGTGGTTTTTTGTTAACAATGGTGGATTTACGAAACAATTTGTCAAAACGCGTTATGAACAAAGTGCGTTACACGTTAAAAGGACTCGTATTTGAAACCATGATTCCGCGTAACATTAGGCTAGCTGAAGTACCTTACTACGGGAAACCGGCGATAGAGTTTGATAAATCCTGTAAGGGATCGACCAGTTATCTGGAATTGGCAAAGGAAATATTGAATCAAGATGGAACAACTGACTCAAATTTGTTCAAAAATCTTACACCCCGCGAAGAGCCGGTTTCAAAACAAATGAAAGTAATTAATTGATAATAAACCATTAAATAATGATAAACAGTGTGTTATTTAGTAATATTTTACAAAGCAATTATAATTAATAAATTAGAGTAAAATAAATTGGAATTTATACAGGGGGAAAGCACAAAAATGGTTTAGAACTGAGAATGGCTTCATATTTGTTACATTTAATCTAACAACAGGTGATCGGATCTCTTATGGTCATCGTAGTTAGTTAAATTAGATTGGAGGATTGTTTAGGATGGGTTACAGGGTGAAAAGAGCAGGTTGGGGGAAACCATTTGTTTTGTTTATATTTATTCTGGCAGTTTGCATTTCTATGGTCAGTTTTTCGTTCAAATATTATTCTGTTGATGAAACTCCATCGCGTGTCGCACATCTGGAAAAATCAATGAACTCGATCCAGGCTGCAATTGAAGTTGATAAGATTCGTCAATACTGGATTCAAAGAATACTAAATATAATCGATCATTATAATAAAGTGATGTCCTATCAGCACAAATATGAGATAGCCGAAGAAATCTACAAAATGAGTGTGAAATACGATAATCTGGACATCGATTTAATATGCGCGACGATTACTCACGAAAGTGCATTGACGTGGAATCCACAGGTCGTTTCTCAGGCAGGCGCGATGGGATTGATGCAGATTATGCCATCCACCGGAATATTTCTATGTAGGAGGGAAGGTATTGAATGGTCTACCGCCGAAGAGGTACTATTTAATTCTCTCAATAACATTCGACTGGGATGCCGTTATCTATCACAGTTGATTAATTCTTATGAAATTGACGGCGGATTAGCAGCATACAACGGCGGCGAAAGACGGGCGGCATTATGGATACAGAATAATCGTCAGGATGAGACGATTTTATGGGAGGAGACACGTGGCTATATTCCCGCAGTATTGAGATTGTATAAGCGATTCCAGCAAGAGAGCGGAAATTTGTGATTTTGATTTTACTTTGATCTAGACAACCTATGGTAAATGCTCCAAAAGTGGATATTTCGATCTATAGAGAACTCATTAATTTATTCTTTAACTCGAAGAGTTTCTTTTTTTTTAATATTTCAGAAAGATTAAAAAAAAGAACCGCGGGTGAGTTGTCTATTAGCGAAGATGTTGCTTATCTGTGCCGGAATCTCATAAAAAAACTGGTCGAAGTCGAAGATGCTTATGCCGAATTGGAAGATCTTTCGAAATTACCTGCTTTTGATTCATTTAATAAAAGTTTTGTTTCTTTTATCTCCAATTTGGCATTAAAAGGCTCTGATGAAGAAAAGCGCAAGGAGCTTATCGCATCTGTCTCTCAATTTTTTTTGGATCACATCATTAAAGTCACCAGGGATATGCCGGCAAAACATGCTTTGGCATCTTTCCTGGGGATCGATACAAATCTCCTGCCCGAAAGCAATAACAAATCCGAAAATCTACTATCAAATGATTCCAATAGAAATACTGGCAGTCCTCCGTCCGATTTCGAGCAATTGCAAGAAAACTTCGCTGATGAAGTTCTGAAGACTATTAGTTCCTTGAATCAGGATTATGCAGCAGCCGCCGGGAACACGCGAAAATTCCTGAATGGCTGGTTGAAATATTTCGAACACATAAAATTTATTTCCATTGTACATGGTTATGAACAGTTGGAAACGATTTCCGAAAGAATGATTCGAATTGCAAAAGTTCAATTGAATGGAAAAGAATCAGAATTCGAGTTATTGTCAGATTTGTATGATTATGCGATAACGGCACTTAAACGGCTGGTTACCGGCTCGATTAGCCTGGCAGATTTCTTAACGATCGTTCATACATTAGATCATTTTTTGGAAACCGGAACGTTTGAAAAGGGAATCTCTGATGAAAAGATCGATTCAGATGATGAGACCAATACATCTGAAATTTTAACAAACGACAACATTTCATCTCAATATATTGATAATGTAGACGATAATAATGTTAGCGATGCTGATTTCAAGCTTCCCGGAGAAGATGATCCCGAGCTTTTGGCATTGATTAAAGAGATGTCGGACAACCGGCAAAATATTGAAAATGATGAAAGCACGTATTCCATCAAGGAAATAAAAGAAGAAAATTTGGACCGAAGACAGAACGGTCCGTTAATAGAAAAGCCTATTCGATTGGCAAAAGAGCATGAAAATGCGATTGATTCGAATATAAAAATATTTATTGAAGAAACCACTCTTTATTTTAGATTGATAAAGAGTGCGCTTGTAGCACTGGATCGAAATCCGGAAGACGAGTCAGGTCTCGAGGATTTGGAACTTGCTTCGAACGCGTTAAAAGGCGAGGCGATAAAGCTGGGATTCGAGAAATTAAGCAGGATTCCAAATTTAATAGAGGATATCGCTAAATACGCAATTATGCATCGATTGCAATTACCGGATCGAATGTTGGATGCAATGTCCCGGGCAAGCATTTTGCTGCAATCGGTGAAAAGAGATCGAAATTACGAAGAGAAATTCCGACAAATCCAAAAAGAGCTCCACAATTATTTTTTTAATTTGAAGAAGAGATTAAACACGAATCGTGAGCTTTGAGATGATTTAATATCAACGAGAGGAAGACAAACTGCAGCTATGGATAAAAAAGATAAGAAAATCAGCACCAAAGATTCTGAGCTTGAAAGCGTTTTAAGTGCACACAGAACGGTGATACGGGTTGTTGGATGTGGTGGTGCAGGAAATAATACCTTAACTCGTCTCTCTGAAGTCGGCGTAAGTGGAATCGAGTCCCTTGCCGTGAATACGGATGCCCAGGATTTGCTTTATACAAAGGCGGTAAGCAAAATACTGATTGGGAGGGAAATGACGAACGGACTTGGTGCCGGCAGCAATCCTCAAATTGGAGAAGAATCTGCGCTCGAGAGTCAGGAGGAAATCAAAGAGGCTCTGGAAGGGAGCGATATGGTATTTATCACATGTGGACTCGGTGGCGGAACAGGCACAGGATCAGCCCCGGTTATTGCCGATCTTGCAAAAAATATCGGCGCGTTGACGATTGCCGTGGTAACCTTACCGTTTTCAGAAGAAGGGATATTGCGTTGGAATAATGCGACACACGGATTGGAGAAATTGCGCTCGAATGCGGATACGGTCATCGTGATTCAAAATGACCGGCTGCTGGATATCGTTCCCGATTTACCGTTGAACGCCGCCTTTAAAATAGCGGACGAAATTCTGGTGAATGCAGTAAAGGGCATTACCGAGCTTGTGACCGAGAAAGGACTTGTAAATCTGGATTTTGCCGATGTGAAGTCCATTATGAAAGATGGCGATACCGCAATGATTGGGATCGGGGAAAGCAATTCGGAAGACCGAGCCACCGATGCAGTGGAAAAAGCGGTGTCGAATCCGTTACTGGATGTCAACATTACAGGAGCAAAAAGCGCACTGATCAATGTCTCCGGGGATGAGAACATGTCCATGCGGGAAGCCCGGAGCATTATGCTGGCGATCGCAGATAAACTTGATGCTGAAGCCAAGATTATATGGGGAGCTCGGATTGATGATAATCTTGACGGAGCGATACGCGTCCTGTTGATTGCAACAGGATTGCAGTCTGATGATTCCAAATTCAAAAAAGGAAAGGCTAGCAAAGACAAGAAGACTACTGCTTCAAAAAGCGAAAAGCAGCCCGAGGAAAAAAAGAAGTCTGCAGAAAAAGCAGTGTCACCTGAAGACAGCAAATCAAACAATGAAAAGAAAAAACAGCTTTTTGATATCAAGGAACCGAAAATCGATGATTCCAAATCAGAGGAGGCTGCGTCTAAGAGTGAAAAACCGGACGAGGATAAACCGGAGCGTGCTCAAAAGGTCTTTACAGAGATATTTCAGGAGGAAATTGAAGCTGATTTGATTATTTTAAATGAAGCAGTTAAGCAATTGAAATCAGATGAGTCAGAGACAGCTCCACTGAATAATATTCTAAAAGCATGTGGCTCGATTCAGAGCTCTGCACAATTATTTGCTTATGATAAAATCGAAGAATTTACTATTTTTGTTACTGAAGTAATCGAAGGCATTTTGTCCGAAGATGTTGAACTGTCTGAGGAATTAATCGATCTATTTGTGGAGATCCCGGAGATAATTGACAGGATCATAAAACATGAGAAAAACTCTACTAAAAAAGCTCAGGAATTTATCAATAAGCTTACGAAGATAATAGATAATTTCGAATCTTCCAAGGATGAATCCAACAACAATTCGAGAGATAAAGATGGTGATGAAGACGCTGGAGATGACGATCTTATCATTACAGAGGATAATTTGAAGAGCAAATTAGGAATGGAATTAAACTGACCGACGAATGGTGAAATATGAGAATCAGAGGTGTCGAATGGTTGATACTAGTTATGATAATAGCGAACCGGATATTGAAAAGAGCTCGTTAAATAAGTATTGTTTGAATGAAATCGACAACAATTTGAAGTATATCGAATTTTGTATTGAAGAGTGTAAGTCGAAAGATGGTGTTGATAAATCACTCGTCAAATTACTTAACTCCTGCCAGACAATCGAAGATCTGGCAATGATTTACGGTTACCAGGGAGTTGAGAACCTGGCGGCAAATATAAACTCTGCAGTGAGTTCGATTGTTGAAGGAAAACGAAAGATAACCGCAGCATTTTTGGATAAACTGGCTATCGCTCTCGAAGGAATTCGCTCCATGTCAGGCATCGATGACGAGATGCTGGTGAGTTCGATTGTGAATTCAACGACCGATAGAATTCTGAATCGTAATACGCAGATTGCGCCGATAGAGAAAAAAGAAAAGGAGCGATTGACGCGCAAATCGAACAAAAAAAAGAAAAAACCGCTACAGGTAAAGCAGCCGCAAAAAAAGGCTGAGCAGCAATCGCGTTTTGAAATCAAAGAAGCGAATACGATCCAGAGTTTAATCGACCTGATTGAAAAGAATCGAAAGAGTGAAAGCAATTCTGCAAATGATGCGCAGCCGGAGGAAAAGGAAAAAGAAAAATTAAATAATGGAGAAATCGAAAAAGTATTTAATACGATTTTTCTCGAAGAGACTCATGAAAACTTGAGTTTCCTTCAGGAGGCGCTGGAAGCAATAGGCAGCGACAGCGCACCGGGGGAATCGATTATGAGAATAAAGGAAGCATGCGGATCATTAAAAGATTCTGCTGCGAGTTTTAATGTTACAGACGTGCGCGAAACACTCGACAGGCTACACCGGATCAGCAGTAAACATCTGAATTTTACGGAATCTCCCTCTGCAGAGGCGATCAATCTCATTCGGGATACGCATGAATTTTTATCCGGATATATCAAAAATCAAGGGATGAATCCGGATAAAATCAACCAAAAATTAGACGAATTTTTGGCAAAGAAATCGTCTGAAAACGCGTATTCAAATCATTCGAATGAGCAGGATGTGGATGAAATACGAGTCGTTGATGAGTTGCAGACATTCCCAAAACCAAAGAAAAAAAAGAAGGTTAAAGTAATATTTAATGAAGAAGAAGATAACATCCGGCGGATAACAAAGTTCAAATGAGAGAAAAAAATACCAGCGTGAATGCTGGTGGCTTTTTGGGAAAAAAGAAACCGGATTCAGCGACCATACCGGGATTAGGGGGAGTTACCGGTTATGATACACTGATCCGGTCTCATAAACTCTTATAATGATTTACAAAGAATTGACGTATTTTGTGAGCCGCGCTTTCTGATTCGAAGCATTATTTTTATGAATGATATTCTTTCGAGCACACTTATCCAACAAGGAATAGGTACTTCGTAATCTTTCCATTCCGGTTTCTTTGTCTGGCGAGCTAAGAACATTTTTAACAGCAGATCGAATCATTGTCTTGAAATGCTTATTATATTCCTGCCGTTTTTTATTCGTTCTAACCCTCTTGATTGTCGATTTATGATGAGGCATAATTATCCTTCCTTGTTTTATGTATTCCCGAATATAATAAAAAAAAAATAAAATGTCAATAAAAATTTTTATAAAATTATGCAGCGCCTTCTTTAAAAAACACTTGATTTTAAATAAAAATTTTGTTACTATTATGCTTATATTATAAATTTGAGGAGGGAAATTTTCCATAATGTTGTGTGGATTATTGGAAAAAAGTGTATTGACGCATCCTGACAAAATTGCAATCAATTTTGGCGAACATCAAATAACATACAAAAAAGCGCTCGAAGTAATTCATAAGTTGGCGAAAGGATTAAGCGATTCCGGGGTTGAGAAGGGTGAGCGAGTTGCTATTTTGTTACCGAATACTCCTCATTTTATTTTTACATACTATGCAGTTCTCAATATTGGCGGTGTAGTCGTTACATTAAATACATTAAGCCATCTGGATGAACTGTCATTAGTTATGAATGAGACAGCTCCGCACACAATAATCGTGTGGGATAAACTATACGGACGTATTCGAAAATTAAATTATAATTTCAAAAATGTATTTGTATTAGGGGATAATGTACCTAAAAGTAGTAAAAGTTTGACAGCTTTAATTTCTCAGTCTTCCGAAGATAAACCACAAGTTGACATAAATCCTGATGACATTGCCCAGATTCAATATACACCTGGAATCGTGAATGCCCCGAAAGGTGTGGCACTATCACATGAGAATCTGACATTCAGTGCGCAAAGCATCATAAATTTTTTTGCTACCAGTGATAATGATATTTACGCCGGTATTTTGCCCCTATTTTTATTATATGCTCAGAATTTTATTATGAATCCGGCACTGCTGCAGGGAGCAAAACTAATGCTTTATCCGAGACTGGACATTGAAGCATTAAACAAAGCTGTTTACGAGGATAAGGTGACTTACATGGCGGGCAGCCCGACTATTTACTCGATGCTGTCAGAGAATGCTGCAGAGGCTAAAAAAGACCATGCACTGAGATACTCACTTTCTTACGGATCGGCATGCGGACAACAACTGCTGAGTGATTTTGAGCAAAAGTTCGACTGTCCGATTTTAGAAGGATATGGTGTAACAGAAACGACATCTGTTATTTCATACACACCTTCTGCTGTAGAAAAAAAGCCTAATTCCGTGGGAATTGTGTTCAGCGGCGTTGAAGTGAAAATTGTTGATAAAAATAGAAATGATCTTGCACCGGGAGAATTAGGTGAGATTGCTGTTAGCGGGAAAAATGTGATGGACAGCTACTGGAACCGCGCCGAATTAACCGCAGAGTTAGTAGAAGGTAACTGGTTCTATACCGGAGATGTCGGCAAACTGGATGAAGAGGGGTATTTGTATTATACTGATCGAAAAAATGACGTAATCCATAAAAGCGGATTCAACATTTTTCCTGTAGAAATCGAAGAGATGCTCTTAGAACATCCGAAGATAAAAGAAGTAGCAGTGATTGGAATGCAACATCCGAAGCATAAGGAAGAAGTGAAAGCATGCGTAGTGTTGAAGGAGGGCGAGAAAACAACAACAGAAGAAATTATCGAATTTTGTAAACAAAAAGTTCCGGTATATAAATGTCCGCAGCTTATTCAATTTTATGAATCACTACCGAAAAATTCGACTGGTAGAATATTAAAAAGAAAATTGCATGAACAGATTTAACCTCAAATCCTGAAAGGAGGATTTTGTTGAAAGAATATCAGACAAACATGATTAGAAATATTGGGCTTGTTTCGCATGGTGGTGTAGGAAAAACAACTTTGGCAGAAGCGATGTTGTACTCTGCCGGAGTTACGAACCGTTTTGGCTCCATTGATGATGGAACGACTATATCTGATTATAACCAGGATGAAATAGCACGCAAGATTTCTATTAGCGCTGCCTTTTTGCATTGTGAATGGAAAAATCATAAGATCAACATTATTGATATGCCCGGGTATTCTGATTTCAGCGGCGAATTAAAGAGCGGCTTAAGAGCGGTGGATACCGCCGTTATCCTGATAAATGCCGTCAGCGGAGTGGAAGTCGGAACAGAATTGGCATATCGGGTAGTCGATGACTATAAGTTACCGCGAATATTTTTTATAAACAGACTTGATAAAGAACATGCAAATTTTGATAATGCAGTCGAAACAGCCCGGAATCAATTTGGAAATGCTGTTTCCATACTTCAATTTCCGGTGAATCAGGGTGAGGATTTTGATAGTATAGTCGATCTTGTAAAGATGAAACAGTACACCTTTTCCAAAGATAAGAGCGGCAAATACACGGAGAGCGATGTTCCGGAAAATGTAAAAGCCCGCGCAGAGGAAATGCGTGCTGCGCTGATGGAAAATGTCGCTGAAAACGATGAAAAATTATTGGACATATTCTGCGAAGTCGGCGAACTGACAGATGAACAATTTATTTCCGGCTTGAAAAAACAAATTGCCAACGGGAATCTATACCCTGTTCTGTGCGGTGCAGCAGATCCTAATATCGGTGTTCAGGCACTTATGAATTTCATAAACGAAGCAGTGCCGTCTCCCGACGAACAACCTGAAGTCGCCGGCGTTAAACCAAATACGACTGATGAAATAACCAGACCTCCGAAAGGGGATGCTCCTTTTTCTGCCCTGGTATTTAAAACCGTATCTGAACCGCATGTGGGGGAACTTTCTTTTTTCAGGATTTATTCAGGGAAGATAAATTCGGGAACCGATTGCCTGAATCCGAACAAAGGTGAATCGGAAAAGATCGGACAGCTATTTGTGATGAACGGCAAAGAGCGAAAAGAAGTCAGCGTATTGAATACCGGAGACATTGGTGCTGTGGTGAAATTGAAAAACACGCATACCGGGGACACTCTTTGCGCAAAAAATGATCCGATCAAACTCAACGAAATCGAATTCCCCGCTCCTGTGATTCGCGTTGCCGTTGTACCGAAAGCCAAAGGTGATGAAGAAAAAATATCCACCGGTCTTACGGCGCTGCACGATGAAGATCCGTCGTTTAAAGTAGAAGTCGATAGTGAATTGAAACAAATCATTGTGTCGGGACAGGGCGAGCTTCATCTTAATATCGTGGTAAAGCGATTGAAGGACAAGTACGGCGTGGAAGTCGAGTTTGAAGAACCGAGAATTCCCTATCGTGAAACCATTAAAGGTAAAGGAGAAGGTCAGTATAAACACAAGAAACAGTCTGGTGGTCGTGGTCAGTACGGCGATGTACATATGCGTTTGGAACCGTTATCGGCTGGCGAGGGATTTGAATTTGTCGATGAAATTGTCGGTGGTGTTATTCCGAGCAAATATATTCCGGCTGTTGAAAAAGGAATCAGAGAAGCGATGGCTGATGGCGTTTTAGCCGGTTATCCAGTTGTCGATCTGAAAGCAACGCTGTTTTTCGGCAGTTATCATTCAGTCGATTCGTCCGATATGGCATTTAAAATTGCCGGTTCGATGTGTTTCAAGAAAGTTTTTAAAGATGCAAAACCGATAATTTTGGAGCCGATTTATGATATCGAAATTCAGGTCCCCGAAGAATATATGGGAGACGTGATGGGCGATATTTCCAGCCGTCGCGGCAAAATTCAGGGGATGGATTCCGAAGGATCATTTCAGGTGATTCGAGCCAAAGTACCGTTGGCAGAATTATACAAATATTCCACAGCTCTGCGATCGATGACCCAGGGACGAGGTATTCATCGCCGTAAATTTTCGCATTATGATGAGGTGCCAAAAGATGTCGCCGATAAGATTATTGCACAGGCAGCAGAGGAAAGCGAATAGTAATGGATACTTTGTGGGCTCCCTGGCGGATCGAATATATCGTTCGGAAAAAAGAGAATGACGATTGTATCTTTTGTAAAAAACCTGAAGAAGATGCGGATCAAAAAAATCTCATCCTCTTCAGAGGGGAACATTGTTACGTGATTATGAATTATTATCCGTACAACAATGGTCATCTCATGGTCGTGCCATATCAGCATACCTCGAAAATGACAGATTTAACCACAGAAGGAAGCATGGAAATGATGTCACTTCTTTCGCGTTGCGTAACTGTTTTGGAAAAGACGATGATGCCCAACGGTTTCAATATCGGTATGAATTTAGGCAAGATTGCCGGTGCCGGTGTAAAGGATCACCTGCATTTTCATGTGGTTCCCCGCTGGAATGGCGATATAAATTTTATGCCGGTGACAGGTCACACGAAGGTCATACCCGAAGCCCTCGAAGAAACATGGAAAAAGCTAAAGCAGGGATTTTAATAAATCAGAAAAAGCGAACAGTGATATTCATATTGTTCGCTTTTTTTATTATAATATCTTTTCCAGCAAAATTCTTATCTGTAAAAATAATGAGTGATTCGAACCGTCGTGATACCGCTTCTCGAATTGCTCAGCAAGCGAGTAATAATACCAGTGCTGTTTGTCCTTTGATCTGTTGAATCGCTTCCAGAGCGATTCGCCTACTTTCTGATAATCTTCATACATCGATTCTAAATTGTTCAGTTTATCCGCACATATCACTAATAATGCGCTCTCCGGAGCAATTTTAACGGTGTCGATGGTATGTTGTTTTCGATTTTCCCAGGTATCGGACCTGTCCGGCTCTGACGCCCATTCCACTAACATCGCAATTTTTTCACCGAAAACCTCGGAGATGTCCTTCCTTGTAACCGTTGAATCTTCCAAAGTATCGTGCAAAATGCCCGCGATAACGACTTCCGGCGGTGCGTTATTTTCGATCAAAGTTTTCATCACGCCAATCGGATGTACAATATATGGAACCCTTGTATCCTTCCGGAATTGCCCATGGTGTGCTTTGGCAGCAAATTCAATTGCAGCAAATAATTTATCCATCTTTATTCTGTCTTTAAATTTAAAAGCATATTCGTCCGCGCAATCAGTATTGCGCTTTAGATTGCAGAGTTTCATATTCCGGATAAGACTTTGATTTAAAATAAAAACTCGGTTCTCAATTGTTCTTCGTTTGTGAATAGCCGGCGATAGAGAAGATAAAGTATCGTAATGCAAGAAATTGTCACCGAGGCAGCCAGCATATACATAATGGTCACCTGGTAGCGAACAGATTGTTCCGGCGCCACACCGCCGATAATTTGACCGGTCATCAATCCGGGTAGCTGTACGATTCCGACGATCATCATAGAATTGATCGTTGGCATCATTGCTGCGCGCGCTGCTTCCCGCAGCAGCGGATTAATTGCTTTAAACGGCGACGCACCCAGCGCAAGCGCAGCCTCGATCTCCAGATGCCGATTCCTTGTCTCGCCTACAAGCCTGTCCACAGCCAGTGCAGCGGAATTCATTGAGTTTCCAAGCATCATTCCGGAAATCGGTATCAGATATTGCGGCTCGTACCACGGCGATACGTTCAGCACCAAAAAGATCAGAGTAAGCATGGAAGTCGCGGCTCCCATGAAAATAGCGAGAGTGATAAGCGGATAAAGCTTTGGTATTCGAATGCGCTGTCTTTTGACCGCATTGTAGCCAGCGACCAGCGTCATGATGAAAATCATCAGCAAAATGAAATACCATTTGTTCAAATTAAAAATATATTTCAAAATATAGCCGATGATCATTAATTGAACGAATGTCCTGACAGT
>WJJN01000265.1 GCA_014729735.1 Candidatus Zhuqueibacterota bacterium | reverse complement strand
TGCGGGCAACTTCCTCGAAATCCGGCTGGATCGCGAGCAGTTTGTCATCATCCATAACATTGCGGACAAATGAAATTGCAAACAGCGGCTCGATGCCCGACGAACAATCTGCGATAATGCTGATCGTGCCGGTGGGTGCAATCGTGGTTCGCGTTGCGGTGCGAACTGGTGTTTCTTTTTCTGCATAGATGCTTTTATCGTAATTCGGGAACACACCCCGTTCTTCAGCCAGCTCACGTGATTTGATCATCGCTTCATCATTGATGAACTTCATAATGTTTTCGGCAGTTTCAACTGCCTGTTCGCTGTTATACGGAATTCCGAGCTGAATCAACAGATCGGCAAATCCCATCACGCCGAGACCGATTTTGCGGTTTCCTTTTGTCAAGCTCTCGATTTGCGACAGCGGAAATTTATTCATATCGATTACATTATCCAGAAAATGCACACCTGTGTGAACGATTCTGCGCAACTTCCGGTAATCGATTTTTCCGTTCCGAACGACTTTTGCAAGATTTATCGAGCCGAGGTTGCAACTTTCATAGGGCAGCAACGGTTGTTCGCCGCAGGGATTCGTGCTCTCGATCTCTCCCAGCGCCGGAGTGGGATTGTATTGATTGATCCTGTCCAGAAAAATAATGCCTGGATCGCCGTTATGCCAGGCATGATCCACGATAGCATTAAACACCTCGGATGCTTTGAGCTTTCCCGTGATCTGTTTTGTACGCGGGCTGATGAGATCATATTCGGTATTAGTTGCCAGCGCTTTCATAAAGGCATCTGTTATGCCCACTGAGATATTAAAATTATTAAGCTTTTCATTATCATCTTTGCACGTAATGAAATCCATAATGTCCGGATGATCCACTCGCAAAATTGCCATGTTTGCGCCACGTCGTGTTCCGCCTTGTTTGATCGCCTCCGTGGCAGAATCGAAAACCATCATAAAAGAAATCGGTCCGCTGGAAACACCCTTCGTTGATTGCACAATATCTTTATTTGGGCGAATCCGGGAAAATGAAAATCCTGTACCTCCGCCGCTCTTGTGAATCATTGCCGTGTCTTTGATTGTTTCAAAAATGCTCTCCATTGAATCTTCCACCGGCAGTACAAAACATGCGGACAACTGCCCCAATTTGCGCCCGGCGTTCATTAAAGTCGGTGAATTAGGTAAAAATTCAAGATTCACCAGGGTCTGATAAAACTTTTCTTCGACTCGTTCGACTTTCTTTTCAGGATCATAAATTTTGTCAGCCGAGGCAATAAATTCCGCAACACGGCGAAACATTTTTTCAGGAGTTTCAATGATATTTCCGGTTTCATCTTTTAATAAATAGCGTCTTTCCAAAACAGTAATCGCATTTTCCGAAAGCTTTAATTCAACACCGTTTCCATCCCGGGACTCGACATCCGATGTCAGATTTTCCGGCTGAATCGATTTTTCAGATTCAATTGTCGAGCCTTGTGTAATTTCCTGATCATCACCAGCAATAAAAAGCTCCAGAGTGTTGTTTGAGGATTTTGTCTCCTCCGCCTCTAATTTTTGCATGTCTTAGCCTCGTTGAATAATTATTGAAAGTTGCGATTAATTACGAATTATCTATACTTGCAGGTCAAAAAAGAAGGAGATAATATACTATTTAAAAATTCAATAGTCAAGTTATTTTTTAAAAAATATCCATATTTAGTATTAATAATTACTATCTAATACTATATATTGACAGACATATACCTCTAAGTTTATAATAAACAATTATGTTCTTTTTTATTAGTCAATTAGCTGCTTTTGTTTTTATAACTTAAATCAAGCCAGCAACGAGGAAAATTATTGCTATTCAGCGATATTTTACATTTAATTAACACATGAAGCGTATCAATTTTAACTCCTTGTCAATATTCAAAACAGTGCCGTATAACAATTTCGGGGATACGGAATTTTTGTAGAAATTAAATTAATGAAACAAAAACATTATTGCTCTTCAAGCACTCTCAAAAAATTCTGATGCGAAATTTTATCCATTGTCGATCTCGAATAGCCGCGTTCGATGAGTTTCTGCTTGAGGAGTTTGAATCCGCTACAATCCTTTAAACCTGCGGGGAAATCGGGTATTCCGTCAAAATCCGATCCGAAGCCGACAAAACCATCTCGACTTTGACAGTTGCCCTCACATAAGTTATTGATAATATTAATTTGTAAAATTCAAAAATGCGATAATTGTCCACAGGTTTTTGAGCTTGCCGTAAATCGCCATATTGTTTTTTAATATCTTACGAGAATTCAGATACGGTTATCACCTTAACTCAGCAATTTTAAATTTAGCGTTTATTTGAATTTTTAAGTTCCCACCTTTGAAGGGGCGACAGGGGGATGTCATTTAATTTCAATTACTTATGATAACATCCCCCTAAATCCCTCTTTAAAGGGGGACTTCCAATTCGCCTACTTCAGGGCTTTTCTGACCAAACGGGATAGCCGTATCCATTCAATGCTAAGTAACTGATTCACTTTATTATCCAAAACAGTTAGGAAATCTGTGGGACTATGAAAGTGTGGAATATCTTCAAGTATAGCCGTTTGATTTAACCGATTTTCCCCTTGACATTTTACGAAATTTCCTTATATTAAATCAATATGAATTCTTTTCATTTCTCGCATACTTTTCTGATCTTCCTTCACACTCATTTTCTGATTCTAAAAATACATGATTAGGATATCATGTGCATACCGTTCTTTGCAATTTAAGCGAATTTTGTACTCCTTTCAGAAATCAATTTATTTGTAATATCAGTTTTCAAATTAAATAGTTTCAATAAAAAATAAGGAGGTAGTCCCATGAGAATAAGTACGTTACAATGTACATGGGTTTGGCTTAGAACACTTCTAATTTGCTTTATTGTTTTGCCCTTCTTCATTAATTCGGCAGAAGCTCAATGTGTAGCCGATTTCACATGTGGAGACCGCTCCGGTTGTGCTCCTTTTACAACCACCTTCACAGATCAATCATCTTCTTCGGAAGGAGTACGATCGTGGAGCTGGACATTTACAAATTTAGAAACAGGCACTGTGCTAACCAGCACAGCACAAAATCCACAGATGACATTTAATGAAGCCGGACCGTATGATGTCAGCCTGACAGTCGAATGTTATGATGGTCAGGATACAAAAACGGAAGACAGTTACATTACGGTACAAAATTGCCAGTGCACAGCGGATTTTTACGCCAGCGACACAGTGGGCTGCGCACCATTCACCACGACATTTTATGATAATTCAGACGGCGCTGTTTATTGGAGTTGGAGCTTTCCGGGCGGAAGCCCGTCCAGCGCAACCGGACAGGGTCCGCATACTGTTACCTATAATGTGCCTGGAAGGCAAGATGTGACTTTAGACATCGAATGCACTGGTGGTTCGGATATCATCACAAAAGAAGACTACATTCTGGCGAGAAATTGCACTACACCCTGTGAAGCTGCATTCGAAGCATCTCCCCGACAGGGATGTGCACCGCTAACCGTAAATTTTACAGATCAATCCACCAATGCCCAGTCGTGGTACTGGAAATTTCCTGGCGGAACTCCGACAAGCAGTACGCAGCAAAATCCCACGGTTACATATTCAACCCCTGGAACGTATCATGTGGCGCTGAAAATAATATGTACTAATGGACAGGTCGATTCGCTAATCATGCCAAACTATATTACGGCTGAATATTGCGGCGAACCGTGCGAAGCAGCATTCGAGGCATCTCCCCGACAGGGCTGTGCGCCGCTGACTGTTAATTTTACGGATATATCCACCAATGCGCAGTCATGGTACTGGAAATTCCCCGGGGGTAATCCGGCTACAAGTAATCAGCAGAATCCAACCGTCGTTTATTCAAATCCGGGCACTTATAGCGTGGCGTTGAAAATAATCTGCACCGACGGACAGGTGGATTCGCTCATTCAGGTGGATTATATCGTGGCTGAAGATTGTGGCGAGGATAATGCGTCAGTCGGCGACCGCGTGTGGCGAGATCTCAATCAGAATGGACTGCAGGACCCGGGCGAGCCAGGGCTGGACAGCGTACAGGTATCGCTATTTGATCAGAACGGAAACCTGCTTGCCATGACAATAACGACTTCATCCGGATTTTACCTCTTCTCCTTTCCTCCCGGCAGCTATTTCATTAATTTCAGTTTGCGACCCGGTTTTGTTTACAGCCCACCGGATCAGGGAGCGGATGATTCCATTGACAGCGATGCACAGCTCGGCACTGGGGATACTCCGGTATTTACACTTGGCGCAGGAGAGAATAACACCACTATGGATGCCGGAATGTATCAGCCGGAAGGAGACGGTGAAGTTCTGGGACATAAGTGGCATGATTTGAATAATAATGGTCTTCGGGATGCCGGTGAACCCGGACTTGCGAACTGGGAAATTATTCTGGATTACAACCAGGATGGTGTGCTCGACCCATCCGTCGATTGGATCACCACAACCGATTCCAACGGAGACTACAAATTTACCGGTTACTTTAACGGCGACTATTTCATCGGAGAAATCCTGCAACCCGGCTGGCAGCAGACATATCCGGACACAGCGTACGCGACTCATCTCGGCAATGTTGCGCCTTATGATCATTGGTTTTACCTGAGTCCGAACCAGGCAATTTCGGGTCTTGATTTTGGTAACATACAACGTGATGAAGAATATGATTTCGGCGATGCACCTGATCCGTCATATCCGACATTGTTTGCATCAAATGGTGCACGGCATGTGATCAATCCAAATCTTTTTCTTGGAAGCGGTATTGATCCGGAGCCCAACGGACAGCCTTCAGGTATGGCTGACGGGGACGACAAAAACATCGCATTCCCTGGTATCCCCTATCCCGCAGGAGATGAAGACGGCGTGATAATGTCGCCGTTCATTGCGCCGGGTCAATCTGTTCCGATTACCGTGGTTGCCTCGGATACCGGTGTGCTCAATGCCTGGATTGATTTCAATCGAAATGGAAATTGGGCGGATGCAGGTGAACATTTCATTCCGGCAATGCCCGTATATCCGGGATCGAACCTGTTCACAATGAATGTGCCGGTTGGAGCCCAGCATGGAACGACTTACGCCAGATTCCGGTTTTCATCGATACGGCAATTGAGCTACGACGGTATTGCGCCGGATGGCGAGGTTGAAGATTACGCAATCGAAATTGTCGAGGGTGATGATGGATCAATTACGATTATTAAAGATGCGAATCCGAAAGATAACACGCCATTTTCGATCTGCACCCAATTCAGTGGTGGTTTCTTCAATGTTTTTTGTGTGAATTTGCTCGATCCATTCATGAACAAATGGACGATCCTGAATCCCTCTCAGGTAGATGCTGTAACGGAAGCAATCGTGTCTGGCTGGGCACTCGTGGACATTACAGTTACCGGTGATTCAGATAATGGTTCGGCAATTGACTTGGCAGCCGGTAGAGTCGATGTGGATTATGACCCTGGTGAAAATATTGTTATTGTCTTCAAAAATGAAAAAACCGGCGATGATGAATTGTTCGATCTCGGCGATGCACCGGATGGCTCGAACCATTCCGGTCTGAGCATGGATGCCTATCCCGGCGTATCCGCCCGATTCCCGACAGTTTTTGATCCGGCAACTGGTCTACCGCAGGGACCACGGCACATGCAGCCCAAAGCCGATGCCTGGCTTGGTCCAAATGTATCCGGCGAGCTTGATGCGGATATCATGCCGGATAACGATGGCTTGACAAATATAGATCCGCCGAATAATGCCGCGGATCGCGATGGCTTTGATGATGGTCTACTCTTCCCGGTCAGTTTGCCTTCATGTAAACTTTGGAATATTTTCTTTAAAGTTACGATACCACCCGGATCAGCCGGTGTGGACCGTTACGTGAATGTATGGTTTGATTGGAATCGCGATGGTGACTGGGATGATACATTTTCATGTCATTCGCAAAATGATGCTCCGGAATGGGCGGTTGAAAACCAAATGATTTGGGGCGGAATGCCGCCAGGAGCGTATACTTACGTCTCATTTCAATTTTTACCCTATCATCCTTCTGGTAGAGAAAAATCCCCCATCTGGATGCGAATTAATATCTCGGAGCAACGGGCAACAGCAGATGCCGGCGGACGAGGGCCAGCCAATGGCTTTCTATATGGCGAAACTGAAGATTATTATTTTGTGCCGGGTGATACTACTGAGCAAGGAGAACTCGATTTCGGCGATGCGCCTGATCCGAGCTATCCGACTTTGCTGGGATCAAATGGCGCACGGCATGTGATCAATCCAAATCTGTTTCTTGGAAGCGGAATTGATCCGGAGCCTGACGGACAGCCAAATGGAACGGCTGAAGGCGATGATAAAAACATCACATATCCCGGAATCCCCTTTCCCGCAGGAGATGAAGATGGCGTCCAACTACCATCAATTATTACTCACGGCAGCACGGTTCAGGTGAACGTTTTCGCTTCCGCTCCCGGAGTCGTGAACGCTTGGCTCGATTTCAATCGAAATGGAAGCTGGGCAGATGCCGGCGAGCACATTATTCCGGCAATGCCGGTGGTCGCGGGAATCAACACATTTTCCTTTACAGTACCTCCGGGCGCTGTTGTCGGACAATCTTATGCCCGTTTCCGTCTGAGCTCGGTTCGAAATATTAGTTTCGACGGACTTGCCCCGGATGGCGAAGTGGAAGATTACGCAGTGGCAATTCAGGAAGAAGGCGACGGCGGAAATCTCACCATCATTAAAGATGCTGATCCCAAAGACGATACGCCGTTCTGGATTTCCGTTGTCTACGGAATTCATGGCGGAGCAGCACCGTATCGAGATCCATCGATGAATTCATCCACTATCATCAATTCTCCCGCCGGGACCTATTTCATTGGCGAAAGTGTTCCCGCAGGCTGGACATTGACAGATATCGACATCATAGGAGATGCGGACAATGGATCAAGCATCGATCTAAAC
>WJJN01000264.1 GCA_014729735.1 Candidatus Zhuqueibacterota bacterium | reverse complement strand
GCAATCTAAATGGAGCGGTTGATCAATTTAAATTGAGTTTTAAAGAGCTCAAAAGCATCCCGCAAGATTGGAAGATGTATTTATTCGATCTGGATCAGGACATTGCGATCAATTTACGGCAGCAGAATAATTATCAATTAATAATGAACTCAAAGAAAAAGAATTTGGGACGAATGAAATTGGTCACAGGCAGCGAGGATTTTGTTTTACAAAATAGCGACCGCATCCCGCTGAAACCTTTGGAATTTAAGCTGTACCATAATTATCCGAATCCATTTAATCCGATGACAAGAATTTCTTTCGATCTGCCGAAAAGAGCTCAGGTTGAATTATATATTTACAATATAATGGGACAACGCGTGCGAAAGTTAGCGGATCATATGTTCAGAGGCGGACACCATGAGCTAACCTGGGATGGACGCAGCGACTCCGGGAATTTTGTGAGCAGTGGTTTGTATTTTATCCGTCTGAAAAGTGGAACTCATGTTGCAACTCAAAAAATGATGATCGTGAAGTGATCTAAAGCATAGAATTTCCGAGCACAGACAATGCAGGTTGAAAATTTTCATAAAAAGGGTAGAGGAGCAATAATGAAAAAAGGGCTATTTCTGATATTGATTTTCTTTACAACAGGTTATACCCAAAAAAAATATTTGGATGCGTACAACGATAAACCGATTGTTCGCACATCAGTCGTTTATCAGAGCTGGAACTTGGACAGAATCGATTCGACGATCAACGAAACAACTATTCCCATAGAGATTATCATCCCTGTTAACGAAAATATTGATATGCAGATTTATAATTCTCCGGCTTTTTCATCATTTGGCAAGTACGAACTCAGCGGGTTTTCGGACACCTGGATAAAAGGCGTTTATTCATTTTATAAAGATAAAATGATTGTGAGTTGTGGTATCGGCTTGCCAACGGGTAAAACAGATTTAACCGGGAATGATGCTGAAATGGCGAGCGTACTCAGCCAAAATATTTTTAAATTTCGCATGCCGGTACTGGGACAGGGCTTTTCCGGAAGCCTCGGATACGGTGTCGCTCATGCTTTTAACGAGAAATTAGCTATCGGTGCGGGAATGAATCTCATATTCCAGGGGAAATATAAATTTAGGAATTATAATGTCGATCCCGGCAATCAATTTGGAATGAATGTTGGAATCGATTATTCGTTATCACCTTCCTTAAAGTTTAGTTTCGACGTTCTCACGAATATTTATTCTGCTGATAAAATAAATATTGCAGAATACCGTTCAAAACCAATGATCGGTTCGGTTATGAATATAATTTATTCGCGTGGAAATAATTTGTTATGGGTGATCGGACGACTTCGAAAAAAAAGCAAATACGAGACTTCCTTTGGCACTACTGTTCTTCCTGATACCGTAAATTCAAGTATCACGCAAATGGAATTAGAGGCATTTTATCGTTTTAATATCAACTCGGGATTTGCACTGGATATTATTTTTGATAGTCGGTCTTATATAGAGAATGAATATGGTTTTGGACAGGCAGATATTTTTGGAGGGGGAATTCGATCCTTATTCGAAATTTCCCCCAAATTTAAATGTAATATAATGGCAAAATTCTTTGTTGGCGATACATATTTTAGATGGGCGGGCTGGATTTTAAAAACAAATGGCTTGGAATTAAAATTCGGAACTATTTATTATCTTTGATGGCACTTTATTTTGCCATCGCAAATTGCAAATCAACCGGAGGAATTTCATATCCATCACGAGCAACGGATCCAACGGTTATAAAGCTGTATAAGTTTCTATCGCAATTATTTTCGCAGTGAAAATTATCAAAAATTTTTCCACAATCATCCTGTGTTCCTATTCGAAAACGTTTTACATTTCCGCAGGATTCGCACGTGATTATCATTTCAGTGACTTTTATGTTTTTCATATTTCAATTCTCCAGCAGTCAGGTTTGTTAGCATAATTTATCACTGTATTTAAGCAATTTCTATACCATTGATAAAAACGCCATATATAGGCATTAATTAGCGCAGAGTACAAGATGTAGTTGTAATGAATTGATTCAATTGTCTCAATTTGGACATATGTCAGAAATATCAATCTTAATTTTAACTTGACAAAATAAAAAAAATAGAGTATATTTACATCAATGATTAAACTGGTACTTATAATGATTCTGCTGTTAATCACCTATGGATTTTACCGATATACGTATCAGCAGCGTCAGAAACTTCGAAAAAGGCGAAATAAAATACTGGAACGATTGAAAAATCAATAATTAATATTTTATTGCTGAAATTTCAAATTTTTGAAAAAAAGACTTGCATAATTTTAAATTTTTCCTTATATTTTTGAGACTTGCGGGAGTAGTTCAGTGGAAGAACATCACCTTGCCAAGGTGAGGGTCGCGGGTTCAAATCCCGTCTCCCGCTCAATATTTATGGCGGCGTAGCCAAGTGGCTAAGGCGGAGGTCTGCAAAACCTCTATTCATCGGTTCGACTCCGATCGCCGCCTCATTGCGTTAGGACATAAAATGCCGGGGTGGCGAAATTGGGAGACGCAAGGGACTTAAAATCCCTCGGACTTTTTAAGTCCGTGCCGGTTCGACTCCGGCCCTCGGCACGTCAAATCATAAAAATGAACAATTCACCTTTAATACATAATCACTTAGCAATATCAGGGCGATTAGCTCAGGTGGTTAGAGTGCTTGCTTGACATGCAAGAGGTCACTGGTTCAAGTCCAGTATCGCCCACAAAAATTTTCGTTAAAATAGGGAAGCCGGATCGTGACCTTGTTCAAGATTCGGCTCTGTGATATTTGGAGTAATGTTAATAAAATGTAATTATGCTCATGAATAAAAAAATTAAAATACAGTTTCCTGACGGAGATCAAAGAGAATACAGCAAGGGAATTACACCTGGCGAAATTGTCAATCAAATCAGTAAAGGGCTTGCTAAAAATACCATCGTCTCCAAGTTCAATGATGAATTGCACGACCTGAATCGACCATTAGAAGATGATGGCAAATTGCTTTTTATCGGATACGATGATGCGGAAGGATTGGAAACATACTGGCATAGCACTTCTCACATTATGGCACATGCTATAAAAGAGCTGTTCCCGGATGCAAAATTTGGATTCGGTCCGGCTATCGAAAATGGCTTTTACTACGATATCGAGTTGGATAAAGCTATAACACCGGATGATCTCGATTCAATTGAAAACAAGATGCAGGAAATCATTGACCGCGATAATATTTTCATTAGAAAAATTTTAAATAAAGATGAAGCTCTGAAGCTATTTGATGAAAAAAACGAGAAATACAAAGTTGAGCATATAAGCGATTTAAATAATAGATTAAGTATATATAAAGAAGGAGAATTTGTCGATCTGTGTTCAGGTCCTCATGTTCCTTCGACAAATTATATTAAATATTTCAAGCTTCTGAATATCGCCGGTGCGTATTGGAAGGGAGATGAATCCCGTCCAATGTTGCAACGGATATATGGAATTTCCTTCCCAAAGAAAAAACAATTAGATGATTTTCTCGAAAAGCTGGAAGAAGCCAAAAAGCGCGATCATCGAAAGCTAGGGAAGGAACTCGATTTATTTACGATCAATGACGAAATTGGTGCAGGTCTTATTTTGTGGCATCCAAAAGGTGCACTGATGCGTAAGATTATCGAGGATTTCTGGAGAGATGCTCATTTAAAAAGAGATTATGAATTAGTTTTTACGCCCCATATTGCTCGTTTGAATTTATGGGATAAAAGCGGACACTTGGATTTCTTTGCGGAAAACATGTTCGCTCCGTTGGATATGGAAAATGTGAAATACCAAATTAAACCGATGAATTGCCCCTTTCATCTGGCAATCTATAAATCTCAAACGAGGAGCTACAAAGACCTTCCAATACGATGGGCAGAACTGGGTACTGTTTACCGATATGAACGTTCGGGTGTACTACACGGCTTGATGCGAGTTCGCGGTTTTACACAAGATGATGCACATGTATTTTGCCGGCAAGATCAATTGCAGCAGGAAATATTAAATTGTCTGGATATTACGACCTTTGTACTGCATTCTTTTGGTTTCGATAAATACGAAGTATACCTGTCCACTAGACCTGAAAAATTTGTCGGCACTGAAGAAAATTGGGATAAAGCCACTACCGCACTGAAAAACGCGTTGGAAGAATTTAATCTGGATTATGAAATAGATCCCGGAGAAGGCGTATTTTACGGTCCTAAAATTGATATAAAAATAAAAGACGTTCTGGAACGCTCATGGCAATGCAGCACAATTCAGGTTGATTTTAATGAACCGGAACGATTTAATATTACTTTCCGAGGGCAGGATGGTTTCGACCATCAACCAATTATGATACATCGTGCGTTAATGGGTTCACTTGAAAGGTTTTTCGGCGTTTTAATCGAACACTACGGCGGTGCATTCCCGATTTGGTTATCTCCGCTACAGGTTGTTGTTTTGCCGATAACCGACAATCAACACGAGTATGCTAAAGAGATTGAACTGCAATTAAAGAAAGCCGATATTCGTGTTAAGATTGATGATCGCAATGAAAAAATCGGTTATAAGATTAGGGAAGCAGAATTACAGAAAATTCCATATATGTTAGTTATCGGCGATGCAGAAGTGAATAACAAAAAAGTTGCTGTTCGAAAGCGCAGAGAAGGAGATCAGGGAGCATTTGACCTGACCACATTTATTGAAAGAATTTCATCGGAAATAGAAAATAAAAGCGAATAAGAATAGCACGACTATTTGGAGGAATTTTAAAATTAAGAAAAAAGCAATAAGAGTAAACGAGCAAATCAGAGTTCCTAAAGTTCGAGTCATTGGATCTGATGGAGCACAAGTTGGAATATTAGGAATCCAAAAAGCGAATGAACTCGCTGAAGAGCAGGGATTGGATCTGGTCGAAGTGTCACCTAACTCCGATCCGCCTGTTTGCAAAATAATGGATTTCGGAAAATATAAATACGAGTTGAGCAAAAAGGAAAAGCTTGTTCGGAAAAAACAACATGTTATTCAGGTTAAGGAAATACGGCTTCGCCCAAGTATCGAAGATCATGATTTTGATTTTAAACTCAAAAACGCTCGTAAATTTTTAGAACAGGGAAATAAGGTAAAATTCAATGTCATGTTCCGTGGAAGAGAAATGGCACATCAGGAATTTGGAAAACAACTTTTGAACAGAATCATGGAAGAATTGGATGACATTGCAAAAGCTGAAAACAAGCCCAAACTCGAAGGCAGGAATATGGTCTTGTTTTTAATAAAGAAATAAAGACAGATGGGGTTTAGTTATGCCAAAAATGAAAAGCAAACGTGGAGCAGTTAAACGATTTAAAGTAACTGGTAGTGGCAAAGTAAAAAGGCATCATGCTTTTGCCAGCCATATTCTAACAAAAAAATCACCTAAAACCAAGAGAAAACTAAGAAAATCTGAATTAGTTTCAAAACGTGACGATAAACGAATAAAAACTCTAATCTTAGCTTGATTGCGGAGGAAATATGCCTAGATCGAAATATAGCGTACCATCACATAGAAGAAGGAAGAAGATATTAAAGCTAGCAAAAGGCTATCGAGGGGGACGTAGCAAATTACTTAGAACAGCAACCGAAACCGTTGAACGCAGTCTTCAATATGCCTATCGGGATCGAAAGAAGAGGAAAAGTGAATTCAGAAAGTTATGGATTACGCGCATCAATGCAGCACTGCGCATGAATGGTGTAACGTATTCTGCATTTATTAATGCTATGAACAAGAAGAATATTATTATTGACAGGAAAATTCTTGCTCATATCGCTGTAACAGATCCCGACACATTTGAAAAAATTGTTCAACAAGTTCAATCATAACTATTGTTATAGTGCATTTAAACATAAACTTGATGCAGGAGTCTTTTAATGCAGCCAAATCAGCTTGATCTTTTAGAAATAAAAGTGAAAAAGATTTTAACTTTAATAGAAAAAATCCAAGCTGAAAAAGATCAATTACAAAAAGATAACCTGCATCTGAAGAAAATTATCAAAAGTCGCGAAAGCGAGATAGAAAGAATAAAAGACGAGTATAAACACCTTAAAAAAAACACCAGGAGTTCAAGCCTATTCATTGAAAAGGAAAGGGAGATAAAGGACAAAATAGAAGGAATGTTGGCAAAGCTGGATAGTATAGAAAACATTCCTCCATTATAACAAGGTGGTATATTAATTACTTGGGTATTAATTATAATTTTTAAATAGATTAATGAGTGAAGATTTTAATATACTTAAAGTAAATATCTATGGAAATGATTATCCTATAAAAGGAAATACCGATGTAGAATATATTCGCCGGGTCGCAAAATATGTTGATAGCAAAATGAGGGAAATCAACAAAAATGCATCCAGCGATTCCGCATTAAAAATCGCTATTTTAGCTGCGCTAAATATTACGGATGAATTATTTCGAGAACAATCCATTCACAAGGGTGCTGAGTCAAAAGAAACAAGTGAAAGGATCAAACGCATAACCGATCTTTTAGACGAGAAATTAAAATTCTATTATTCTGAAGAACACGAATAAGAACCACTCTTAAGATTCATATAATTAATCCCTATTTTAAGTAATTAAGCATCACCTTGTAGTCCTGTAAGGGACATTATTACTTAAAATAGGGATTTTTTGTATTGAATATATTGAATTTGGAGGATCAATGGAAATATATTGGATGTTTGCCGTCGTCGCAATTGGAGTGGTTGCTTTTATTGGAGGATGGTTAAGTAGTAAAAAAGTCGGGCAGGGTAAAATTGCAAATGCAGAAAAAATGGCTGAAAAAATAATCGCCGATGCAGAAAAAAGTGCAGAGACACTCAAAAAAGAAAAACTACTCGAAGTTAAGGATGAATGGATTCGTTTAAAACAAAATTTCGAAAGTGAAACCAAAGCTCGAAGAGTCGAGATAATGGAGCTCGAAAAACAGCTAACTAATAAAGAAATTAACATGGATCGCAAAGTCGATCTATTAAACAAAAAAGAAAAAGATTTGTCTTATATGGACAGATCATTGAAAGATAAAGAGAAAAAACTTAAGAACAAAAACGGAGAACTCGATCGACTAATTCAGGAACAAAATACTCGTTTGGAAAAAATTTCCGGTATTTCCAATGAGGAAGCCAAACGAATTTTGATGGAAAACCTTATTGATAAAGCTAAACAGGAAGCTGCACAATTAGTAAAAGACATTAAGGATAAAGCAAAGCAAACCGCGAACAAAGAAGCAAAGGAAATCATTATTCAGGCGATTCAGCGGACGGCTGCCGATCATTCTGTTGAAACGACAGTATCGGTTGTTAATTTACCAAATGACGAAATGAAAGGCAGAATTATCGGTCGGGAAGGAAGAAACATCAGAGCATTCGAAACGAGCACTGGCATTGAAGTAATTGTGGATGATACGCCGGAAGCTGTCATATTATCCGGTTTCGAT
>WJJN01000263.1 GCA_014729735.1 Candidatus Zhuqueibacterota bacterium | reverse complement strand
TTGAAAGATTCCGATGGCAATACGTCCGCGCTCGTAGCAGTTGGTCTGGATATTACCGAGCGTATGAAAGCGGAAAAAGCATTGCGAGAATCAGAAGAAAGATTTCGCAGTTTATTTGACAGTGTACCAATTGGCTTATATCGTACATCTCACAGCGGAGAATTTCTCGATCTTAATCCGGCGTTGATTGAACTACTTGGTTTCCCAAGCCGTAAGGAATTGTGCGACTCGAATTCTAAAGAAGGCTACTTGATACCGGAAAAACGCGATCAGTGGCTAAAAAAAATTGAAGAAGAAGGAGTTGTTAAAAATTTTGAGGTGCAGTGGAAGCGATACGATGGTTCCATTATCTGGATTCGGGAGAACAGTCGTGCAGTACGAAATGACGAGGGAAGGATTATGTATTTTGATGGTTCCGTTGAAGACATCACTCGCCAAAAACAGGCAGAGCATGAAATTCTTGAGGCAAAAAAAGCAGCGGAATCAGCAAACAAAGCAAAATCCGAGTTTTTGGCAAACATGAGCCATGAAATCAGAACGCCGATGAACGGGATCATCGGATTGACGGATATACTTAACAATACATCACTCACCTCGGAGCAATTGCAATATTTATCGATGATAAAAAATAGCTCAATGCAACTATTATCCATTTTAAATGATATCCTTGATTTTTCGAAAATCGAAGCCGGACAACTGGATTTGGAAAACATTGAATTCGATATTCGACATGCTGTTGAAAGTATTATCGATTTATTCATAAAGAAAGCAGAGGAAAAAAAGATCGAATTGACCCTGTTTATTTCGAATAAAGTTCCGCATTATGTCATTGGTGATCCGGCACGGTTGCGACAAATATTAATAAATCTTACCGGAAACGCTTTAAAATTCACTGAGCAGGGTGAAATTAATATCAATATCAATATGGAAAAAGAGACTCAGAATTGCACGGTACTCCGGTTTTCTGTCTCTGATACGGGAATTGGTATTCCGCCGGACCGACAAAAAGAAATCTTCAAAAGTTTCACCCAGGCAGACAGCACAACTGCCAGGAAATTCGGAGGCACCGGACTGGGGCTTACGATTTCGACCCAATTAGTTCACATGATGAATGGCACGATTGATGTGGAAAGCGAGCAAGGAAAGGGAAGTACATTCTTTTTTACTATCTGTCTCAAACGCGCAAAACAGCGAAAAAAAGAGCTACCTTCATATTTGCGAGGGCTGCATGTCCTTGCAATTGACGATCATCCCACAAATCAATTAATTCTCAGGGAAATGCTACATTTGTTTGAGTGCGATGCATTGATAGCGAGCAACGCTTCGAGTGCTTTGAAAGAATTAAAACAAAATTCCGGGTTTGATTTAATAATTACTGACTATCAACTTCCGGGAATGGATGATAGCGAATTTGTTAAAAAGATCAGAAAGGAAAAAGATCACAAATCAACACCTATTATTTTATTAACCTCAATTGATATTAATAAAAAAATTGATAAACTCAAAAAACTGGGAAAAATCTGGACAGTCACCAAGCCGATTAAACAGAGCACTCTGTTTGATGTAATTTCTGAAGCTATCGGCACCAGTCCCATTCGGATCGACGAGCATGAGAAGGAATTTCAATCCAATAAAGACCTACTGAATCGATTGCAGGATTTAAAAAACGATGTACATATCTTGCTTGCGGAAGATAATGCCATCAACCAGCGAGTTGCTGTTGCGCTGATCGAGCGTACAGGTATCCCTGTAGATGTTGTACCTGATGGTAAAGCCGCAATAAAAGCAATCGATAAAAAAGACTATGATCTGGTGTTGATGGATATTCAGATGCCCAACATGGACGGAATGACAGCGACACGCAATATCAGAGAAAACAAGGAATACAAAGATTTGCCGATTATTGCGATCACAGCACATGCCATGAAGGGTGATCGTGAGAAATGTCTCGCGACAGGAATGAACGATTATCTCTCAAAGCCGATTGTCCCGGATGAATTATACAAAATATTGAATAAATGGCTGATAGAAAAAGCCAATGGAAACGAACGGTAAATTTTTTACAAAAAATCATTGACAATGTAAAATTAATTTAGTATATTGAATCCAATTTAATGGAGTGCTAAATGCTGTATAGAGAATTTACATACTTTTATTTTAATTTTTATTATTTTTATTTTAGCTCTTATATACGAAGCAGCAGGAGGCATTGTACATCCTAATTTCGCCAAATAAATTTTAAAAATTAAAACCCGCTGCTTCCGAGTTAGCGGGTTTTTTTATTTTAGGAGAAATATAAAATGGATTTGACCACACTTCGTTTGGACATCAACTCTATCGATGAATCGATAGTATCTTTGCTGAACAGGCGTTTTGAAATTGCACTGAAAATAGGCACACTAAAATCTGCACAGAATATACCGGTTTATAACGAAGCCAGAGAACAGGAAGTTCTTGATTTGATACGAAAAAAAAATCCGGGTCCTCTGGCAGATAATCAACTCACACAGATTTTTCAAACGATAATTGATGTTTGTCGAAAAGCTCAAATCCAATCGAGAAAGGATTGATTATGGTAATTATCATGAAAAATGATGCGACACCTAAACAAATCGAGGAGATTGAACAAAAACTTGTTGATCTGGGACTGAAAGTCCATCGCATCGACGGTGATATTCGGAGTATCATCGGAGCAATTGGGGACACGACGAAAGTGGATAAGCGCATTTTCGAACATTCGGACGGAGTTCTTAGAATCGTCCGCATAATGGAACCCTACAAATTAGCCAGCCGCAGTTTCCACGAAGACAATTCAGTAATAAAATTCGACGGTACCGAGATCGGCGGAGACAAAGTCATCATTATGGCAGGACCATGTGCCGTAGAAAGCGAGGAGCAATTATTTACAATCGCTAAATCCGTAAAAGAAGCCGGTGCAACGGTTTTACGGGGTGGTGCCTTCAAACCGCGCACTTCACCGTATTCATTTCAGGGGATGGGTGAGGAAGGCTTAAAATTGCTGCGCCAGGCAGGCGATGAATTCGGTATGTCTGTGATTTCTGAAATTTTGGAGGCGACGCATATCGATTTGCTGGCAAAATATGTCGATATCTTTCAGGTTGGTGCCAGAAATATGCAAAATTTCTGGCTGTTACGGGAGCTGAGCAAAACCAATAAACCGGTGCTGCTGAAACGCGGTATGTCTGCCACCATCGAAGAAGTTCTGATGGCAGCGGAATATATCATGTCCGGTGGTAATTATCATGTGATTTGCTGCGAACGCGGGATTCGTACGTTTGAAACCTACACCCGTAATACGATGGACATCTCGGCAATACCAGCAATCAAGAAATTAAGCCATCTGCCAATAGTAGCCGATCCCAGCCACGGAACCGGAATCCGGGCACACGTTGCGCCCATGGCACGAGCGGCAGTGGCTGCTGGCGCGGACGGTTTGATCATCGAAGTGCACAACGATCCGGACAGAGCAGTTTCGGATGGACCGCAATCGCTCTTCCCGGATCAATTCAAAAATCTGATGGAAGAACTGAAAGTCATTACCTGGGCAATCGGGAGGTCAATCTAATGGAAAAAATATCGAAAGTGGCAATTATCGGACTCGGCGTGATGGGTGGTTCCATTGGCTTATCTATTAAACAGAGAAAACTTTGCGAGCATGTGGTTGGGGTCGATGAATTTTCTGTTATTCATAATGCCCTCGACCGCGGCGCAATCGATGAGGGTTTCGATAAAAGTGAAATGCAAAAAGCATTGGAGAGCGCCGAAATTGTGTTTATATGCACTCCCATCAATCAAATCCTCGATCTGATCCAACAAGTAAGCGCGCATGTTTCTCCAAATACTATCGTTTGTGATGTGGGCAGCACCAAATCTCAAATCGTGGATAA
Source organism: Candidatus Zhuqueibacterota bacterium (assembly GCA_014729735.1). Taxonomy (GTDB): domain Bacteria; phylum Zhuqueibacterota; class Zhuqueibacteria; order Thermofontimicrobiales; family Thiofontviventaceae; genus Mariaggregatimicrobium. The sequence goes on along the minus strand of WJJN01000263.1, from coordinate 1,173 downwards.
AGCGACAAAGCATTTTAAAAATAATGATATTTACTTCATCGGCTCCCACCCAATGGCGGGTTCGGAGATGAAAGGCATTGAAGCGGCGGATCATTATCTGTTCGAAAATGTGGTGTGGGTTCTCACGCCGCATCAGAAAATGCCTGATACTTCAATCCGAAAACTGGGGACGCTACTGGAAAATATCGGCGCCAAAGTGCTGATGCTTTCGCCTGAACAACACGATAAAATCGCTGCCGCAGTGAGTCATTTACCTCAGCTACTGGCGATCAGCCTCACGAATATGATCGCGCGTTTTCACCAGGAAAATCCTAATTATATTCGACTGGCAGCCGGGGGTTTCCGGGATATGACTCGTATCGCGTCCAGCCCGTATTCGATCTGGAAAGACATTATACGTTCCAATGTTCCGCAAATCGAGACTTTTATTGATGAATTTATCAAAGAACTTCAGCAAACAAAAAAAGATCTGAAATCCGACAGGATAGAACACGATTTCGAAAAAGCAAATGTAACCCGTTTGGCGATCCCAAAAGATACGAAAGGATTTATGAAACCCACTTATGATATTTCCGTCGGTGTGGAGGACAAACCCGGTGTGATCGCCGTCCTTTCGACGACACTGGCAGATAATAATATCAATATCAAGGACATCGAGGTGCTGAAAGTCCGGGAAGGCGAAGGCGGAACCATTCGCATGTCATTTTCCACATGGCATGACCGGTCGCAGGCAATCGAACTGATCACGGAGCAGGGATTTTCCTGTTATTCGAGGGACTGATATGGACGCGATTATCACTCCATCTTCAGGATTGAGGGGAGCTGTTATGGTCAGCACGGATAAGTCCATATCGCATCGCGCGCTAATAATGGCAGCGATCGCAGAAGGCGTGTCGATTATCCGCAATTTGTCCGACAGTGCAGATGTGCAATCCACGAAAACGTGTTTACAACAATTAGGAATTCGAATCACCGATAGCGGCGAAACTACAACCGTCCATGGCGCCGGAATAAACGGATTCAGGGAGTCGGAGCGTATTCTCGATGCCGGTAATTCGGGAACGACGATGCGTTTGCTATCAGGGCTGCTTGCGGGGCAGAATTTCAATTCCATAATTACCGGAGATTCTTCGCTGATAAAGCGCCCGATGAAGCGAATCACCACTCCCCTGC
>WJJN01000262.1 GCA_014729735.1 Candidatus Zhuqueibacterota bacterium | reverse complement strand
GTCTCATTAAAAACATGAGCTGCGATACGGTTTCGCCCGAGTTTCAGATATGACGAAATATCCAGATTGTCTATGTTCCATTTCATCAAAGAATCGGAGGATTGGTGAATGACAAACGATCCATTAATAAAAATATCGATTTCATCATTGAATGCAACGAATAATCGTGCAGATTGCGGTCGCTCATTTAAATAAATATCTTTCAAAAACCAGGCATGATCTGGACCATTCGTCAGTGCGTCAGTGTAAGGATAGTGCCCATCATAATTCCAACCCGGAATATTCGCCAGTTGGTTCTCCCCTTGTTGATCGAGCACGCCGCGACCGGTTATTTTCACTACCGAATCACTCCAGGCATCGTTATGCTGTACAATCAATTCCGTCTGATAGAGACGATTACTATCAGGCACAAACGTAATAAGCACACTATCTGATGACACCGGAGCTATTTCCAGATTTGCAGGTTCGATCTTAAAATTCGATGACAAGAGCGAATCGGCAATCGATATATTTGATACAACTAATGTTGAATCCCGCGACAGATTTTGAATACCAAATACAATTTCCTTTCTGCCGCCCAACAATAGTTCGCCAAAATTTAGTGAATCGGCTGTAAAAGAAATTTGAGGACCCAAATAATTAATACTTCTCGCCGCCAGCCCTATAATTTTAGTTTTATTCGCCGGATCGTTACTTTTTATCAACAAATCGATTCCAATGGTGTCTGGTATGCTGGGATTATATGTAATATCGACTTTTTGGCTATCCCTTGCAGGAACAATCATTAAATTGTCACTAATCCAGTTCGTCTTTATTTTAAATTCCCGGGTAAATGAAGTATCCGTAATCATTATCTTTGATACTTCGAGGGATCGCTCACCTGAATTTTTGATAAAAAATGATAGTGTCTTGCTTCTGTTCATCGGAGTCGTTCCGAAATCAATATTATCAACGGAAAGCGAAATTCGCTGCGGCGTAATATTTCGACCAATTCCTTTAAGTGGAATCACAATCAGACTATCGATCGTTGTATCATTGCTTGCTATTTCAAGTTGTGCTTTAATCGTATCCGATTTAAGTGGCTTGAAATAAACCGGGAGCACCGTGGACATATTTGACTCCAATGCGATCTCTTTATTTTCAACATAAAACTGAGAATCGCTTGTCGTAACTGAATGAATGTCCAATCGCACTTCGCCTATGTTGCTGAGATAGAGATTCATTGATTTTTGAGTCCTCAATATCGATTCACCGAAATCGAGACTATCAGGCGTTACGACGATTTTTGGTGCAAGATAACGTTGTATCATTGCAGAAAGCGGTACGACGACGACGCTGTCCAAAATATCATTACAATAAATTGTTATCTCGCCGGTTATTTCCGTGGTCGAATCATCAACATCGGTACGCAACTGAAGGAACAACTGCCTGATATTGTTGGGCGCAACGATAAAGCTCGAATCAGATACAGAAAACAGCGAGTCCGAAATTGTGATATTTGAAACGATCAATGTGTCATTGCCGATATTGCTGATCCATATTTTTTTCGTGTATACAGAATCTTTAAGCACGGTCTCGAAATCGATTTCAGCGGGAGAAACAGCAATTTTAGGGGAAAATAGTGATTCCAGAATATTTGCTTCAAGAATAACTGTTTGTGTGCCATTAATCAAGGCGTCGGTTTGAATTGTCAGGAAAGTAGTAATTTGCCCCGGTACCGATGGGTTTAATAGAACGTTGATTCGCTTTGCGCCTCTGGCGCCGATTGTCGCTGTATCTGCCTCTATGAAAAACTGATCATCTCCGCTCTCAATTGCAAGAATTTCCATTAGCTGGTCGCCTGAATTATGGACATAGAAATTCAACAGAACGCTCGAATCAATTGTCACAGTTCCAAAATTCAGGGTATCTGCTTCGATTGTCAGCGCAGAAGGCGTCATCTCTCTGCCAGAGCCTGTCAGCGCGATTTGCACATCCGCATCATTATTTTCAATAACCAGGGTGTCTTCATAAGATTTAATTTCAAATGGCAGAAATGAAATTGGCAGTTTGAACAAACCGCTATCGGAAATAGACAATTCATTTTGTTTGATCGAAAATGCATCACTATTGAGCCTCATATTCGTGATATTCAGTCGTTTTTCCCCCAGATTTCGGATGTATAAGGTATCGACAAGCTGATTCCCGACGGCGATTCCTCCAAACTCCATAATGTCTTCGGAGACGGAAATTTGCTGTGGAATGGAATCTCTACCATTTGCAAACAAATAAACGTAAGCATCGCTCCGAAACGGATCATTGCTTTTGATGGTAAGCGTTTCGACAAACTGATTGGTTTCCACCGGTCTGAATTCAACATTTACCAGCCCTGAATCTCCCGAATCAAGTTCAAAATTATCCCTGTCGACCCAAAAATTATTCTGATCGCTGCGGGCGACTGCTGACACATTCAATTGTTTTTCACCGACATTTTTCAAATATAACCGCTTGGAAAGAGAATCACCAATGAGTACGGTATTAAAATGCAGCGTATCTGGATTCAAAGCGATGACTGCCGCTCTGTCTCTTCCGATTCCGATTAATTTTAATTCGAATTCCGGTGTATTCGGATCGTTACTTTTTATAAGCGCATTTGCTGAAACGGCGCCGGTATTATCAGGTTTTAAGCGGAGGCGGATGGTTTTTTCTTGTTGTGCCTTCAGTGAAAAGCTCGTATCCTCGGGCTCGATAATGAATTGCGGATCGTCAATGGAAAAGGAATGTACAATGAGCTCTTTCTCTCCCCTGTTCGCAACTGTCACCATCTGCGGTGTCGACCTGCCTGTACGCGCCAATCCGAAATCCACTGAATCTTCCGGAGTAACGAAAATTTCAGGATCGTACAAATCACGACCTTCTCCGGTAATAAAAATATATTTTGTTGCATTTTGCGGATCGTTTGTTATTAACTTCAGCCGATTGGTGTAAGATGTGGTGCTGTCAGGACTAAATAGCACAATTATATTTTTCGATTCGCCAGCCAATAGATTGAATGCCTGCGTGTTGATCGAAAAACGTGATGTATCGCTTGAAGTGATCTGAATATTGAGCGTATCTTCGCCGGAATTCGTAACCGGAAAATTTAATAATGCCTGTTCATTTACAATTATCTCACCAAAGCTATAATTCTGTGTTGGTATCGATAACCGGGGAGCGTACAATGGACGTCCTTCTCCGATAACTGTGATAACATGCTCCGGCGAGTTTGATGCATTACTAAAAATAGTCAACGATTTATTGATAGCGCCAACTTGCGTCGGTGTAAACGAGACTTTCGCCCATTGATACGATCCGGGATAAATACTGAAACTTGATGGCTCTATATTTAATTTCGGATCATTTAGCGAAATATCAGTGACAACAAGATTCTGTTCTCCATTATTGAAAACTTGTAAATATACTGTCGCTGTGCTATTGAGTGCAACCTTTCCAAAGTCGATACCCTCCTCATCGAAATTTGTGGAAATTGCAGGTGGATTTAATGCGCGGCTGGTTCCTGTAACTGAAATTTCTTTTACACTATCATCCGGATCATCGCTTTCTATCGAAATTACCCCATTGAAAGTCCCCGTATTTCCATTTGGATTAAACGTAATAGCAACATATTTTTTCTCCGTCGGTTGTAAAGAAAATTCCTCGTTGTTAACCGAAAATTCATCCATGTTCGAGGTAATACCAGAGACATTTAATTGCAATTCCCCGCTGTTGGAAATCCGGATATATCTTGTGAGATAGCGATTTTTGGATATTTCTTCAAAATCCAATGATGTTGGATTTACCACAATATTTTGAGGCGGAACAGGAACGCCTGTACCGGTCAGTAAAATTTTGACTTCGGGATTATCAGGATCATTGTTGAAAATCGTCAGCGTATCATGGTAAACCTGTTCAGCCGTCGGACGAAAACTCAATTGGAGTTCAATACTATCACTTTCACCTATCTCAAAACTTTGCGTAGTGTCCACAACAACAAAATTCGTATTTGTGATTTTCAAACTATCAATATTCAGCATAAGCTCACCATCATTTTTAATGATGAGCTCCTTTTCCTTTGTTTGATCAATCGTTGTTTCTCCAAATCTCAAAACAGAATCCGGTGTAACGCTAATTTCTTGCAAATACGGATCTCGCCCGAAACCAATCAATTCTATCCGGGCTTGAGAAGAATCCGGATCGTTGCTGTGAATCATGACCTGTCCATTGAAATTGCCAGCCGAGAGTGGTCGGAAAGTCACATTTATATAAATGACCGGTTCACCCGGCTGTAAAACCAAATTTTCTCCATAACTTGATGTATCATAGGAGACTTTGAAATGATTCGAATTTGTTGTAATCGAGGTGATATGTAAATTATCTGTTCCCCGATTGTCAATATAAAATGATCTTTCCTGACTTTTCCCAATCCGAATCGTGTTGAAAATCAACTGCGGCGGATTTACGTAAATATCGGGATCGCCATAAGTAAAGCCATCTCCGTCTGCTATCAAAGTGGTAACAGGATTCGCCGGGTCGTTACTTTCGATGGAAATAGTCGCCCGGGAATAATTTGCAGTATTTGGTGTGAAAATGATATCGACCGATTGCGTATCTCCCGGCGATATGGTGAATTCCGCGCTATCCGGATCTATCGCAAACTGGTCATCATCAGAATATATATCAGTAACGATCAATGTATCATTACCATAGTTGAAGATTTCAAAAGATTTTGTTTTGGAATAGCCGATACGCGTTGTATCGAATCGCACCTCCGCTGGTTCGACACCAATTCTGGGGGCGATATATACATAACCGCTTCCTTTTAAAAAAACCTGCGGAGTATCCAAAAGCGCTGTAGATAACCTTAGTTGCCCTGCCGTCAAATTCGCTCCTGCGGAGCTGCTATCTGCATTGCTGAAAACGTAGGCATATCCAGTATACAAACTTTCGGCAATTGGATTAAACTGAATTCCGATAAATTGGCTATCATTTGGAGCAAGAAAAAATGTATCGACGGAATCTGACAGAGAGAAAGCATCGCCGGAAATCTGAAGATCCTGAACAAATATGTGCTCGGTTCCGGTATTTTTAATGCGAAAACTGTCGTTAACGATGTCTTCCAGCGGTACAGCACCAAAATCGATTGTCAAAGGTTGCAATGAAATTAGCCACGTTCTTCGATATCCGACGCCGGTCAGCGGAATATTTTGCGTGCCGTTGAACGCATTACTTGTTATCGTCAGCGTTGCTTCATAATCCGAAGTATCTGATGGTTCGAAAGTGATGATAACATCCCTGGATTGATCAGCTTCGAGCGAGAAAGAACTTTGATCGACACTAAAATGCGGATCATCGATGGAAATACCACTCACGTTTAATGTCGCATTGCCCGTGTTTAGAACTGTCAATGTATCTTTTTTCAGTGTATCGATTCCGATTTTTCCAAAATGAAATTCATCATCGGATAGATCGATCGTGATCGTAAGCGGTTCCACATCCATCAATTTAAGTTTTGTGACAGACTGATCAGTTTTTACCAGATACGTCTTGAGCGTTGGAAAATTGCTGTTATACGCGATGAATTCATTCACCGCATCGTTGTAGGAAGCACCTACGAATAAATCAGTCCAGCCAGTTATAGTCGATTTATTTAAGGGGTTGTATTCGGAATATTGATATCGATTATTCAGTGAGTTAAATCGAACTGCTTCGATGCGGTCATTTTCATTCAGCAAAAACGAACAGTTATTCACCTCACCGATAGGGATTGAAGGATTTCCGTCAATATCGAAACGAATTATCTGGTTCAGTGTCGGATCGCTATTTTTTTTCAGAACCCACTGTCCCCCATTTTCCCAATCGGAATAGATCACTTTTCGGGTCGAGAACGGAGAAGGATCTATAGAATATTCATAACTGCTAATATACGATCCTTCACCGGAATAAATCGTTAACGCGCTCGAATTTTCTTTTTCGTAAATGAGCCATGCTTTGCCTTCATTATCGATGGCGATATCCGTATTTTTTACGCTGCCACTGGTTTCGAATCTGGTGGAATCCGTATCTAATATTGTTCCATCCGGATTATAGCGCATAAAACAGGCATAAGAAGGCGGGTCTCCAAAAGCAGCAGTATGCCAGGAAAACCACATCACCCCGGTGCCGTCGGAAGCCAGCTTTGGTGCGTGAACCGCACCGGGTGTTTCGAGCAAGGTTGAATTTTGCTCCACACCGGCAGTGTCATTAAAAATGATAAATTTACCCGCATTTTGTCCGGCATCTTCTGACTGATAAACCATCCAGACATTGCCTGTCTCTTTGTTTAATGCGGTACGGATCGATTGATATTCATTGGCGGATAAAGAAGATGCAGTCGCGACAATTTGCTCTGATTTGTAGACAAATCCATCAGGGTTAATCACCTTCATGTAAATCGGTTGCCCGGATCCAGGACTGCGTAAATAAAAGCACCAGATACGTCCGTTATTATCGATCACAATATTTTCATTATAGGTACTGCCGGAGTCGGTGACCGTTTGCCATCCATCCACAGGTGGTTTATTGATACGTGTATCCACGATAAATGGATCTGTTGAGCCGCTGGTGGTTTTGCCTTCTCCATCGGCGGCGATGATTGTTATAATGACATTGTCGGAGTAACTGTCAGGAAAATCAATCCCTGCGTTCCAGCGAACATGTTTATCAGTACCTTTCGAGATCAAGCCCACGTCACCTGAATCGATACCGGTCACCTGAATCGGCGTTCCATCGATTGTAATAGTTGGCGTAAGAATTGTAATATTCGCTGATTCATCATCATCAATATCAAAATAGACATCCACGAAATAGGTACCGGTTCGCTGTTGCGCCGACAAATTATTTATTACAGGTGGGTCAGAAGCAAAAACGTTTGATCCGAGTGCAAACAGGATTACGGATAGCAAGAAAATAGTAAGCCGCGATTTCATTTTATACTCCAAAGCTGATAGGATTCACAGGTTGATTGATTGCAAATTGATTCAACTTCAATTCCCGGGAGGAGGTGGCGGTTCATCCAGCATTTCCATATTCATCGGTATTTTGGAAAAGTCAATATCGCCAGCGCTATTGCGGGCACCATTTCCAGGGAAATAACCAAGATCAAGATTGATCGAGACTTTCTGCAACCGTATTTGTTCGATTGGAATTGAGGTTACAAAACCTGAGGTTACTGGCTTCAATTTATTATTATATATTTCAAAATGATTGATGGCAAGATTGCCGTTATTCAATAGAATCATCGCATCGACCATTTGCATCATATCCCAGGCGTTGAAAAACCGCGGATCAATTTCATGCGCATTTTTGAAGTAGGCATAAGCACTTGATAGCGTTCCGAAATCAAATGCATCCAGTCCGTTTGAATATGCCTGAAAAGCGTCAAAATTCGTAGTTTGATGTTTCGATATTTCATCTTGTTCCGAACCAGTAACTTCTGCGAACATCCGTTGCAAGATATCACCAACGATTTGTTTCTGAAATTCGAATATATCGCTGGTCTTTCCCTTGTATTCGGTGTATTCAATCTTCTCCGGTTCGCGTATATCCAGAAAACCAACATTTAGCGTTATCTGGTTTTGCGGTTCAATATAGAATGTTCCATTAATAATAAATCTTGAATTAAGAAGGCGACCGAGGCGGGGTGCTAAATTTTCATCCAGAAGGTCGAGAATACCGAAATTCAATTCATTTAATAATATCTGTAAATGTCTGCGTGATACAACATTTAAACTTCTCACTTTTTTTAAGTCAGATATTATGAAATCAGCCACACCCTTTCCCAACGGATCCCATGTTTCGTTCTGGCTGTCATTAACAAGATATAAAACAGCCACCGAATTTTCCGGTATTTTCTGTGTATTGATATGCGCTTCCAATTGAACTGTTTTTCTGATTAATTTTTCCAGATCGCGTTCGATGAGAAATTCGTACCGTGCCTTGATAAATGGTCGGTATGGGTCAGTGACAGGTAAAACAGTATGATATTTGAATAATTTCTTAGCGATATCCGTTTTGCCCAGAGCGCCCAGATTCAAACCGGCGTAAAGAATCGCCGGACTGTTGTATTTATCGATGTTCAATACTCTGCGGCAAAAAGCAAACGATTTTTTATAATCCTGCAACATATAATGGGAAATGAAGGCACCGGTCAACGCCCGGATATCTTTGGACATTGCAGCGGATTCGTCTTCTTTCAAAATCGATAAATATTCCTTTGCTGCAAGCTCGAAATCGCCTGCTTTTAAATATGTATCTGCTGCTTCATATTTTCCCCCTGCGAATAGTGATAGTGAAAAAAGTAAGATAAAGGCTGCACACAAGCTTTTATTATCCAAGATGGCTCCTTTATTCAAGATGAGTCTCTGTTTTCCGGAATTAGACTTTAAGATTATTTGTACAGATGTTTTATCGTCAATATGTCTTTAGATTTGAATTAACCGATGGGTTGTGCAAATTTTATACCAACGAAAATATATCGTATGTTTCTTAATTTTAATATATTATCCCCTACCAATTCGTTTTTTTTCATATAATTAAACAGTTGCTGAATATTTTTTTTCTGAAAGTACAAAATCGAAATCGTACTCAGCGATCTTTTTTAAAACAGGAATTGGTAAATAATCGACCGAACAGGGTTTTTTGCTTGCTTGTTAATAAAAATTTCATTAATTTTAGATCATGATAATCGGATTAACCGGCACCAACGCCTCCGGTAAAACAAGCATTCTGAAGTATTTGATTTCCAGGGGGTTCGAACATCATTCTCTCTCGGATGCCATACGGGCTGAATTGACCTGGCGCAAGATGGAGCACAGCCGTGAAAATATGAGACTGGTTGGTAATGAACTTAGAGAACGTTTCGGTCCGTCCGTATTAGCGGTTCTGATTAAGAAAGAAATCATTTCTGCGAACGCTGTAATCGATAGTATTCGTAATACATACGAAGTTATCGAGCTTCGAAAGTTGCCCGATTTCAGGCTGATTGCGCTGGATGCTCCGGTTGAAATTCGTTTCAAAAGAGCGATGAAAAGAGGGAGACAGGAAAATGCGGTAACCGTCGATTCATTTCGCGAACTTGAAGAAAGGGAGAAAAGTAAGGATGCTACCGCACAGAATATCGATCAATGCATGCAGCTTGCGGATTTTCATATCTACAACGACGGCACTATTGAGGATTTGCATGCAAAACTCGATCACATTATCAAGGAGGCATTTCCGTGATGAGACCTACCTGGGATGAATATTTCTTGAAAATGGCATTTTTAGTTGCGGAACGTTCGACATGCCGTAGACATCATGTCGGTGCAATTATTGTGAAAAACCGGCAGGTGCTAACTACCGGCTACAACGGCGCTGCAAAAAATATCGCCGATTGCATGGAGTTGGGATGTTTGCGGGATAAGCTCAAAATTCAGTCCGGGCAGCGACATGAAATTTGCAGGGCAATACACGCCGAACAAAATGCAATCATTCAAGCTGGGGTTCATGGCGTGAATATTCATGGCGCCACATTGTACTGCACCCACAGCCCCTGTATAATTTGTGCAAAAATGATCGTAAATGCCGGAATTAAGCGGCTTGTCATCGGCGGCGATTATCCCGATGATTTTAACCTTGTGCTCGATCTGTTCGATGAAGCAGGTGTTGATTTCAAGCAAATAGATTTTTCGGATTTTAGAATAAAAAACATTCCGTAAAAAAGCCCTGGCAGATACCAGGGCTTTTTGATTGAATTACTTCTCGTCCATGTGCGGATATCGATATGATTTGGGTGGAACAAAATTTTCCTTGACCGTCCTCGGAGTGATCCATCGTTGCAGATTTATCATACTACCCGCCTTATCGTTCGTTCCGGAAGCCCTCGATCCGCCAAATGGTTGCTGTCCAACGACTGCACCTGTGGGTTTATCATTGATATAAAAATTACCTGCGGCATGCACGAGAACGTCCATTGCCTGATTGACAGACTCTCTGTCCTGCGCAAATATCGCCCCTGTCAATCCGTAGGGAGACGTCTCGTCACATAACTTCAGTGTCTTCGCATATTCATCATCCGGATAGATGTAGATCGTCAGTACAGGACCGAATATTTCTTCTTGTAATAATTTAAATTTTGGATTCGTTGTTACAACGACAGTCGGTTCGATGAAATATCCTTTCGAATCATCATATTTTCCGCCGGTGATTATTTCAGCTTCGCTCGAATCTTTCGCATAATCGATGAACTGGCTTATAGAATCAAAAGCGGCTTTATCGATAACCGCACACATAAAGTTAGTGAAATCTTCCGGATCCCCCATTTTAACGTTTCCGATTTCCTTTATCAGTGCGTCTTTCATGACATTCCATGTACTCTCAGGAATATATGCTCTGGATGCAGCCGAGCATTTTTGTCCCTGATATTCGAAAGCACCGCGCACTATTGCTGCAGTCGTTGCGTCTGCATCAGCAGATTTATGAACAAAAATGAAGTCCTTACCACCGGTTTCTCCGACAATTCTCGGATAAGTGTGATATTTATGAATATTTTCTCCGATTGTTTTCCACATATTTTGGAACACCGGTGTTGAGCCGGTAAAATGAATGCCTGCAAGATACTCACTTGCCAATACCGGATTTCCTACTGCGCCGCCAGGTCCCGGCAGCATATTAATTACGCCATCCGGCAATCCGGCTTCTTTCCACAGCTCCATCATATAATATGCGGGATAGACAGCCGAGGAAGCCGGTTTCCAAAGTACCACATTCCCCATCAGCACCGGAGAGGTCGGTAAATTCCCGGCAATCGAAGTGAAATTGAAAGGCGTCACCGCGAAAATAAAACCTTCGAGCGGGCGCTGTTCCACATAGTTCCAGCATCCCGAAGACGATCCAGGCTGCTGCTTGTAAATTTCCTGCATATAATATGGATTATACCTCCAGAAATCAATTAATTCACATGCAGAGTCAATTTCTGCCTGAAAAACAGTTTTGCTTTGCCCAAGCATTGTTGCTGCATTCAGTATATCGCGATAAGGACCTGCCAACAAATCCGCAGCCTTAAGAAATATTGCTGCCCGGCTCTCCCAACGCATGGATGCCCATTTGCTTCGTGCTTCCATAGCGGCTTCAATTGCCATTTGAACTTCTTTTTCACCGGCTTTATGGTAAGTCGCTAATAATTGCTTATGATTGTGCGGACTTCGGCATTCCCCCATATTGCCTGTTTTTACTTCCTTTCCACTGATTACCACCGGAATTTCGATCTGCTTTTTTCTAAATTCACTGAGTGTGGCTTTTAATGATTTCTTTTCAGGGCTTCCCGGAGAATATGATTTCACAGGTTCATTTTTGGGATATGGTACTTCAAAAAATCCATTGTTCATACGGGTCTCCTTACGTTTAATTTTTAAACCAATTAATAATTGAACGGCATAAATAAAAAGGGCACACTATTCACTTGCATGACAAGTTTTAATGTGCCCTTTTGGCTAACACTATTTTTCTAATTAGTTCTCCCATACATCCACTAATATACAAATTTTCCTAAATTAATCAAGAAAAAAAGTAAGCGGAATTGGGGTTCCGAACAAAAAAAGCCAGCACCTGAAGTTGATGCTGGCTTTGCTTTGTCGGGGCGAGAGGATTTGAACCTCCGACCTCCTACTCCCGAAGCAGGCGCGCTAACCGGACTGCGCTACGCCCCGAAATGAAATAATTTTATCGCTCTTTAAATCCGATGACATATGATACCGCGAAACAAAGTGCGGTTATTGAAACAGCAATGATAATTTGCAGCATCTCTGTCGGTAATCCGGGATAAATCGAATAGAGAGACGCGGTTACTAATCCTAATATGAAATAAAACGTTTGTTTCGGAAATTTGTTCAACAAAAAATTAATTAACTTTGCAAAAAGTATTACGCCAATTACGATTCCAATACCAACTACGATGAGCGGCGTAATCAGCCTGTCTGCGACAGAAGAAGTGATAATATAATACTGTCCCATAAGTACCATAATGAACGATCCGCTAATCCCCGGCACGATCATCGATCCACCTGCGAAGAATCCGGCAATTAGAAGCATCAAACCGGAATTAAATGTCAGATAGAAAGCAACATCAATGCCTTCTTTTTTTTCTGCATGTGGAAATGCGAATTCAAAGAACAAAATTATGCCAGCGCCTACCAGAAATGACAGAACTGTGGGTAAATCAATTTTCATATCCGAATGGCTTTTGTATATAGACGGAATTGAACCGGCTATCAATCCCACAAATGCCAAATTAGTGTAAATATTGTAATTCTCCAGCAAAAATTTCATTAATTTTGCTGTCAAGAATATGACAATGACGGCGCCTAATGCAATTTTCACAAGAAATATAATATATTCTTTTCTTTTTTCACGATCCGAAGCAATATTGCTAATTGCTTCGATAAGGTATTTATAAATACCTAATACAACGGCAATTGTCCCGCCGGAAACTCCGGGAATAATGTTCGCGACGCCAATTGCACCACCCTTTAACAGCAATAAAATGTCTCGTTTCAAGTTCATCATCTCAGCAGTCTCCTTGTAAGCAGTTCCGAATGAGTGACTTTATTTTTCCCATCCTTGTTTTCCGATCAGCGGAACGAAGATACATCCGCATATTGCTTTGGATATATAAGAGTCCCCTCTTTTTTGTATTAATGTTAATTCTTGTTGGTCTCTCGACCCGATTGGTATTACCATTCTGCCGTAATCTTTTAATTGCTCGATTAGTGCTTCCGGAGCTTCCGGTGCACTTGCAGTAACAATAATTCCATCGAATGGTGCAGCCTCGGGTAATCCAAGGGTTCCATTTCCGGTTTTTATGTGAACATTCGAATAACCTAATTCATTCAACAATGTCTGGGCTTGCTTCGCCAGTGCCGGATGCCTGTCTACCGAGTAGACCTCGGCAGCTAACTCTGCTAAAATCGCTGCCTGATAACCGGAACCTGTCCCGATCTCGAGCACTTTCTCATTTCCTTTTAATTCAAGCAATTGCGTCATCAACGCAACCATGTAAGGCTGCGATATTGTCTGGGAGCAGTTAATATTCAGTGGTTTATCTTTATAGGCTTTGCTCTTGTCGTCACTC
>WJJN01000028.1 GCA_014729735.1 Candidatus Zhuqueibacterota bacterium | reverse complement strand
TGTGGATACGCAGCAATTAATGGAGCTTGCACCGGGGGCGTTTCGAATTTATTCAAATGTGAAATTCGAAAAACCGGCAGATATTCCCAGCAGCGTGCGAATGATTTCTGATAACGTTCCTGATGCATTTGTCCTGGAGCAAAATTTTCCAAACCCGTTCAACCCGAGTACCGAAATCAGGTATTCGATCCCGACGCAGAAGTTTGTGACGCTTGAAATTTATAATGTAAGAGGACAACTCATTCGAAGTCTGGTCAGGGAGCGACAGGCGGCTGGAAACTATCTCGTGCACTGGAATGGAACGGATGAATCGGGAAATCTCGTGAGCAGCGGTCTTTATCTGTATCAATTAAAAGCCGGAGAGCTTGTTCGAACTCAAAAAATGATAATGACGAAATGATGAAGCGTGAAGAATTGCAGGTAGTTTCCAGAATGAAGGCGTGTATTATTTTCTGCATCCTCTTTTTGATAACCAGCGGTGGTATGTCCGATCTGGCAGGGCAGGGCAGATACGAGCTTTCGGCAAAGAAGGATTATCCGATCCTCGCTGCAGGAACCGGGCTCTCAATCGCAGGATGGTATCTGCTGAAAAACACCGTGCCGCTTGACCGGGACCAGATAGATGGTTTGAGCTGTGAATGGATTAATCCGCTGGATCGCTGGGCGTGCAGGAATTGGTCACCGGAAATCAGCAGATGGAGCGATATCGGGTTGATTGCCAGCGTGCTGCTGCCGTTAACTCTGTCGCTGTCGTCACAAGCCAGGGATGAGATCGCTGATTTGGGATTGCTTTATTTTGAAAACGTAATGCTAACATCCGCTGTGGTGTCGATCAGCAAAGGGCTGTTCCAACGGATACGTCCTATGGCGTATAACAAAGATATACCATCTGAACTGAAAGACCAAAATACTGATCTGCGACATTCATTTTATTCCGGTCATACGGCAGGAGCATTTTCCGGGGTTATATTCTTCGCAACTGTTTTCGACCGTTATCACCCCGATTCAAAATGGCAGCCCTTTATTTGGAGCGGTTCGCTGGCACTCGCCTCATCGGTGGCGTTATTTCGAGTGCTCGCCGGTAAACATTTTCCGACGGATGTTATTGTAGGTGCCATTGTGGGTGGATTTACCGGATATCTTGTGCCGGAGATTCATGAGAAGGCTTCGACTGAGAACAATAATCCACAACCAATCGTTTTCAATGTTGTATTTGCCTTGTGAGAAAGAATATGGCAGGAAAATTTCAATTTATGGCTCGGATAAGGAGTTTTAAATATGCCGGAACGGGTATCTGGTCGATGCTTAAGTCGCAGCATAATGCCTGGATTCATGCCATTGCAAGCGGTGTTGTGATTGCTGCAGCATTTTGGTTTCAGGTGACTACAGTCGAGTGGTGTTTGCTTTTGCTGGCGATTATGGCGGTCTGGACAGCAGAGGGCTTTAATACGGCGCTTGAATTTTTAGCTGATGCATCGACGCCGGATTATCATCCACTGGTTGGAAAAGCAAAGGACGTTGCCGCAGGAGCAGTGTTGATTTCCGCTATTGGATCGCTTATTATCGGTGTCATTGTTTTTTACCCGTATTTGTTTTAAGTCATAGCTTCGTAGGGATAAGTATTTAGCCAAATGAATTTATTTTAGTAATAATTGACTTGACATTTCCATTGGTTGTTTGTAAGTTACAATTATCATTTATTCAGGAAGTGCGATGAACCGTATTTTGCTAAAAAACATATTCCATCTGGTGACGATGAATTCTTCCGGTGACCGAATAAATGGAGTGGATATTCTGATTGAAGATAACCGGATCAAACGGATTGGCAGTGACATCAGCAGCAACGGCACCGAGACCATCGATTGTTCAACAAAACTGGTGATTCCGGGATTAGTGAACAGCCATCACCATTTATTTCAGACCTTTCAACGTAATATTCCGCCGGTACAAAATGCCCACCTTTTTGAATGGCTCACGAATCTGTATGAAATCTGGAAATACATGGATGAAGAAACGGTTTACTATTCAACACTGCTCGGGTGTGCCGAATTATTGAAAACAGGCTGCACTACAACCACGGATCATCATTATTTGTATCCGCTTGCTTTTCAATCCGATATTCCACAATTACAGATGGAAACTGCCGCACAGATCGGAATTCGATTCGCACCCACGCGCGGCTCGATGTCCCGCGGAAAATCGAAAGGCGGGTTGCCGCCGGACTCGATCATTCAGTCGGAAGATGACATCCTGACGCAGTCTGAGGAGGCGATCCGGAAATATCATGATCCTTCTCCTCTCTCGATGCGTCAAATTCACCTCGCTCCATGTTCGCCGTTTTCGGTAACCACGGAATTGCTAAAGGAAACTGCGCAGTTGGCTCGGAAATACAACGTAAGGCTGCATACCCATTTATGTGAAACCTTGGATGAGGAAGATTATTGTCTGGAAAAATACAATATGAGACCGCTGGCATTGATGGAATCGGTGGACTGGCTCGGTGATGATGTATGGTATGCGCATGGTATTTATTTTAATGATGATGAGCTCAATTTACTTGCGCAAACCGGAACCGGCATTGCGCACTGCCCCACATCGAATATGCGGTTGGGTTCCGGGATCGCACGGGTGCCTGAAATGCTGAAGCTTGGAATTCCGGTTGGATTGGCTGTGGATGGTTCGGCTTCAAATGATTCATCGGATATGGTCGGCGAAATGAGAAATGCATTGTTGCTGCATCGGGTTCATGCCGGCGCAGACGCTATGTCTGCACCGCAGGTTCTGGAAATGGCAACAAAGCAGTCAGCCAGTTTACTGGGCAGAACCGATATCGGAACGATCGAGGAAGGCAAAGCTGCCGACATTGCTATTTTTGAACTGGACCGGCTGGAATATACCGGCGCTCTTTCTGATCCGCTTGCGGCGCTGGTCTTTTCCGGAATAAATCATCAAGCCGATATGACAATTGTTAACGGAGCGGTTTTGGTGAAGGAAGGCAGACTTACCTCGGTTGATGAGCGCGAAATTATCGAAAACGGAAATCGCATTTCCAGGCATATGTTGGAAAGGGCAGGCATTCTTTGAAATGCTTCAGGTAGTTGCTATTAAAAAATTATTGAAATTGCAAATTCTTCTAAACTGAAAAGGAGGTGATGTCTACAAATTAGGGTAAATACTATAACTCGTGAAACATGCTTTGATTCCATCCAAAAGGAGGTGTCAATCCATAATTTACTAAATTATGAACAAATTAAAAGGAATCAAATATGAAAATTAAATCTACGAAATGGATTACTCTGCTTGCGGTGGTGATATTACTGCCACTTATCAGCGGGTGCTTTACTATTATTCGCATTGATCAAACGACAATGACAACACCGGGAGAAGAAGTCACTGTTCACTTGTTAGTCCGCACAGAAGATACTGATGATACTCCGCATTATGGTATTGTCGGACTTTTGATTCCGGAGGACTGGACTGTCGATCTGGTGCATTATTTTGGGGATTTCGGACCGGATAGCTGCTCGTTTCTGCATCCGGATAGTTCAGACGCAGAACCAGGCGGTCAGGTCGATTTCTGGACACAGGAGCTGGAAAACCGTTATCCCAGCGGCGAAGGTATGCAGTGGGTTGTTTATCAGGCAAATACACCGTTTGCGTCAAGCATTGACACCGGTTATGTCGATCTCTATGTAGATATGACAACCGGCGCCACTGAAAGTGACTATAATTTAGGCTATTTCGTAAGTAATGCTGCACTCGATTTTTCTGATCCGGCATATTTTTCAATAGATCTCGAAAATCCTGTATATAATGGAATGTTACGTGAACCATTATTACTGTCTGAATTTGTCGTTAATCCGACGAATGCAGAATTTATCGAAATCTATAATCCCAATGATGTTGAAATTAATTTATCCAATTACTACCTGACAGATGCAACTTATGCAAGCGGAGACAATTACTATTATAATATTGTGACCGGTGAAGGCTACGGAGGTGGTGGCTTTTTCGATTTCCATGCTCGTTTCCCGGAAGATGCAAAGATTGGTGCAGGTGAGTATCAAACAATTGCATTAAACGGTGATTCGCTATTCTTCGATGCTTACGGAGTTCTACCGACTTATGAAATTTTTGAAGACAGCACAAAAAGTGATGACGTGCCTGACATGCGGGACGCAGTTGAAGGCTCGGTTGATGGATTGAATAGCGGCTTGACAAATGGAGACGAGGTGATCGTTCTTTATTACTGGGATGGCGTTACCGATCTTGTGAAAGATGCGGATTATGTGATCTACGACGATAGCGGTGAAGTCCCGAATGAAGCCGTCGACAAATCCGGCGTTGCCATCGATGGTCCGGATGTTGGTGATGAGACATCCACTTATCTGGATGATACACCGATTGCAAGCCAGGATGTTGCTCCTTCTCCGGGCGAAGGCAGTTCATCGCAGCGCATGGATCTAACTGAAGGAACGGAAAGCAAATCCGGTGGAAATGGTTTGACTGGTCATAATGAAATGAGCGAAAATCTCAGCACGACATGGATGGTCGATGCTCCCACGCCAAATGCTGCTTATGGCGTTGCCGAAGGTAATGTAATCACTTTCAAAGTCGATCTGAATTATCTGAACAGCATCGGCTTGTTCGATCCGGCGACTGAAGGCGCGGCAGTACGTGGAAGCTTCTCGAATTGGCACGACACACCGGAAAATCTGCCGGACTGGACGCTGAGTGATCATGATGGCGATCTCATCTATGAAGGAGCCCTCGATGTCGGCGAAGACAGTCCCATTCAATATAAATATGTTATTTACACACTTGGAACAACGGATGTCGAATATGAGTCCGGTAATAACCGCACGCTTGTCCTCACTGGCATGCCGCAGGAACTTGATCCGGTTGTGTGGGATGTCGAAGTCACATTCCGGGTGGATATGACCCGTGCACAGCGGCTCGGTATTTTTAATCCGGATTCAAATGGCGTTTCTCTGCGTGGTAATTTTACCAGTTGGAACGATGATCCGGGAACATTACCTGATTGGGCACTCGATGATCTTGGTGGAGATATGATTTACACCGGCACATTCAGTGGGTTTAATACTGCGGAGCTCGTCTACAAATATGTGATCACGGATCAGGAAACGAACCTGTTTAATTGGGAAGACGCCATCAGTAATCGTATGGATACTCTGACAACAGTTCAGGATGTTTCTTTGGAAACCGCATTTTGGGACAGCATTCCACCACCCGCCGAAGCGATTACTGCGAACGTGTTGTTCAAGGTGGATGTCACGCCGCTGCTTGAATTAGATGCTTTCGATCCGACACTGGGTGACACGTTGCAATTACGCGGTGAATTTAACGGATGGAGTGATTCCGATCCCGAAAAATCCATTATGCGTCAGTCGCTATTGTCTCTTACCCAGTACGAGCTGACCCTGCCTATCGAAGCTGTCCCTGGTGATGAATTGCCGTATAAATTCTTTATCGATTATGATGACCAGGGAGGTACACGGGATGTTCCTGAAAGCGGCTGGGAAGAACCTGCTTCCACAGGTGGCGCAAATCGGTTCTATACATTTACGGATCAGACTCAGCAAACGGTTCCAACTAAATTCTTCAATGATATTTACATTGAAGATGTTATCCCGGAAGGCGTTACTGTAAACATGCAATTTACTACTGTTATGAACTGCGTGCTGCGGAATCCGGCATCAGGATTGCCTGCGGACGGACCATTGCAATTAGATGCGCAGGATCCGATATGGAGGTTTATAACAGGCACTCCGAATGTAGATAATGATGAAACTGCCCTGGTTTATGAGGACGCCGATAATGATTCACTTTACAATCTGAGTTACGATCTCGTCGGTCCTGCTCCCAATTGGGTTCAGTATAAACTGCAATGGGCAGGACAGGATGAAGAGGGCAGCGATACACAGGCTGCAGGAAGGCGTCGCGTTCGCTATATACGCAAAAATGCCGACGGTTCCTGGCCCGCAACTTTTGAAATGGGTCTCGATGTCTGGAACGATGTTGTGGCGTCTCCGCTGGTCGTTGAAACCCGGGACGGCGGAACCATCGATGATGAAATACCGTGCGACATCGAGGTGTCTGTGGAAGCGGCTGATTTAGCGATCCCGACGGAATACAAACTGGAGCAAAATTATCCTAATCCGTTCAATCCAATGACGACTATCGAATATTCGCTGAAAGAGGCTGAACACGTGACGATCACGATTTACAACCAGCTCGGTCAGCAGGTGGCGTTATTGGTGGATCAGCATCAATCTGCCGGAAATTATAAAGTATCATGGAATATCAACGACTCAATGAGTGAATTGCCCAGCGGAATTTATTTTTACCGATTGAGAGCCGGAGATTACCAGGATACGAAGCGTCTTGTTTTACTCAAATAAAATGAACTAATCGTTTTGAAACTTAAAGGAGATGGCGTATTTTGCCATCTCCTTTTTCTTTAGTAGGGGAGCGAAATTGTTTACAATCGGAAACCAGTCATCATGAAAATCAGAATTATCGTCGTTGGTAAAACCAAAGAACGTTTTTTACAGCAAGGTGAAGCTGAATTTTTGAAACGGCTACGGCGCTATATAAAGTACGAAATTATCGTTGTGCGTCCGGTGAGGATAGCAGCCGGAATAAACGAAGATTCTGCACGTCATACAGAAGGTGAGCGGATACTCAAAAAATGCGATGGAAACGAATGGATTGTGGTTCTCGATAGTCATGGTCAACAAATGTCCTCAGAGAAATTTGCAAGCTTTATCCGGCAACGGATGAACAACGGAATTACAACAATGACTTTCATCATCGGTGGTACGCTGGGTTTCGCTCAAAATGTATTACAGCGCGCCAATATCGTGCTGAGTCTCTCTTGCATGACTTTCACTCACGAAATGACGAGACTGTTTCTATATGAGCAAATTTATCGGGCATTCACGATCCTCAAGGGGGAAAAGTATCATAAATAAACACTTGACTATTAGATAAAATTTTTGTAAGTTTTATGATTATATTTTGAAATTCCTGATGCCGGCTGTCATTGAAATCATTTTTAATAGCTGATGATGATAGAATTATCGATCATAATTGTTAATTTTAATGTTAAAGAACTATTAGAACAGACGTTATTATCTGTAAAGAGAGCAACACATCAAATATCGAAGGAAATTTTTGTTGTAGACAACGCATCGACAGATGGCAGCGTTGGCATGATTCGCCAAAAATTTCCCGAAGTAAAGCTCATTGCAAACAAGGAAAACATCGGCTTTGGCAAGGCGAACAATCAGGCAATGGCGCATGCGCAGGGACGGTTCTTTGTTATATTGAATCCTGACACCGTGGTTCAGGAAGATACGTTTTCGGTCATTATTGATTTTTTTGAAAAGAATTCCCGGGCTGGAATGGTAGGCTGCAAAATTTTGAATCCGGACGGTAGTTTACAGCTTGCATGCCGTCGCAGCTTTCCCACGCCATGGGTCGGTTTCACCCGCATCGTGGGACTGAGTAGGATTTTTCCAAAAAGTAAATTATTTGGGAAATACAATCTCACATATCTCGATCCGGATGAAACGTATGAGGTGGAAGCGATTTCAGGATCATTCATGGTTGTGCGTAGTGAAGTGGCGCAGGAAGTCGGCTTTTTTGATGAATCGTTTTTCATGTACGGTGAAGACCTGGATTGGTGTTATCGAATCCAGGAAGCAGGCTGGAAGATTTATTACGTCCCGGATACAAAGATAATTCATTTCAAAGGAGAAAGCACCAAGAAAGCGGGAATCGATCTCACCATCGAATTTTACCGGGCGATGCGGCTGTTTGTTCAAAAGCACTATCATAGTCGTTATTTCTATTTGCCACAATGGTTTCTGGTATTGGGTATTACTTTGCGCGCGGCAGTCACCCTGCTTGCAAAATTCATTACAGCGTTTGTGCCAGTGGCGATCGATTTGTTTTTTCTCAATCTGTCGCTAATCATCGCCCTGTTCATTCGGTTCGGCAGCCTGAAGCATTTGCATTCATACATCGCGGTGACGATTATCTATTCCACGATATGGCTGATTTGTCTCGCATTGATGGGTGTTTACAGCGGTCGTAAACTTGCTTCTATCAGAGCAGCCTCCGGTATTATCATTGGATTTATTCTAAACGCATCGATTACTTTTTTCTTTAATATGTATGCATTCTCCCGTGCAGTTGTGTTGATATCAGGTTTTTTCAATTTGATCTTTATCTCCGGCTGGCGATTTCTTTTTAAATTGCTTCCGAGATTCGGAGTGATGTCCCCGCGAGGGACATTTGGAAAAACCATATTAAGAAAGAGAGCGTTGATTGTCGGAACCAGGGAAGGGGGTAAAAAAATAAGCGACAAACTGCGGGAGCGTGTCGATGGCGGTTATGAAATTATCGGCATTGTAACGTTGAATGAAGGCGAAGAGTATTCGCAGCCAGGCGAAGTGGAGATTCTGGGTTCAGTTAGTAATCTGGATGCGATAATCAGGCAGCAGAAAATTCAGGAAGTGATTTTCGCCACAGAACAGATTTCGTATGATACGATTCTGGCAATCATGGCTCGCTGTTCACGGCGAAGTGTCAATTTTAAGCTCGTGCCCAGCAGCATGGAAGTCATTATCGGTAAGGCATCTGTCGACAGGATCGGCGCATTACCACTTGTGGATATTGATTATACCCTGAACCGCCCGGTCAATATTTTCATCAAACGGACGACGGATATCGTTATTGCCACCGGAATTTTGGCGATTACGTTCCCGGTTCTTTTTTATTTGAAGTTTATCAAGAAGCTAAAGTTGCGAATCAGAAATATCGATGATAACAAAGGCGGATTTGTGCGAGTGCCGGAGTTTGTCCCGCGTGATTCAGATAAAATGAGGTGGACGCACCAACTACCGCGATTGTGGGCAGTCATAAAAGGGTATATCAGTCTGGTTGGTTCGGAAATGCTGGAATATTCCGAAGAATCCAATGATCCGCAGCGAATCGCATTGAAGCCGGGATTGGTGGGGCTGGTTCAATTAAATAAAAATTCGAATCTGACAGCGGAAGATAAGCAGCGCTATGATTTGTTTTACTTAAAAAACTATTCGCCTGTTTTAGATATCGAAATAATGATAAAACTCATTTTTAAAATTTAGAAAATATGGAAACATACATTTTAGATTTCGAGCGACCAATCGTCGAGTTGGAAAAGAAGATTCAGGAAATGAAAGATCTTTCGCTGAACGGCGAGATGAAACTAAACGATGAAATCGCCCGACTCGAGGAGCGAGTCCGAAAACAGCGTGCTGATAT
>WJJN01000261.1 GCA_014729735.1 Candidatus Zhuqueibacterota bacterium | reverse complement strand
TGCTGCAAGCCGGGGAATGACTTGATCGCCCAGAACAGATCGGCTGCCGCGCCGGGCGTGCGCACCACATCCAGACTGGTGAGCGTCACCCCTTCTTCATCCGACGCAGTGAATGCGCTGGCAGTCACCACCACCGATTCCGCGCGGATTTCCGTATGCCGCATTTTGATGTCAAGCCGGATTTCCGAATCCGGCGTCAATTCCAATTCTTTCGAATATTGCACATACCCGATGAAAGAACAAATCAGCGTCACCACTCCGGTCGCCCTGGTTTTGATGGTAAATTGCCCGTCGGCATCCGTCACGGCGCCTTCCATCCTGCCCTGCAAAAACACATTGGCATACGCCAGCGGCTCGCCATTTTTGCCGGTCACAGTCCCGCTGATTGTTCCGGCAGAAAGGATTTCTGTCATCAGTAAAATGACTCCGAATACGGTTGTCGCGAATAATTTAGCGGATTTCATTTTCTTTTAATCCTCACGAATATTGGTCAAAGATTATCTGGAGTTGTATCAAAAGGTATTTTTTGGTGTCATTCCTGCGAATGCAGGAATCCCCTGAATTTGCAATAAATAGGAGGTCCCGGGACAAACCCGGAATGACATTTTACAAAAAAATCAGTCTTTTGATACATTCCCAAGCTGACTGTCTCTCATCAAGCTTCTATCTGCACCCAAAATAACCCAATTTAAAATAATTTTCAACAAATCATCTGTGAAGCAACATATAAATCGGTAGATGGATGAAATCCAGTGCCAATGGATTTGACAAATTCTTGGGAAACTCAATACCTTCGCACGGATTTTGAATTTATTTTTAAAATACTTGACATTTACCACATAATAATATATATTGAATACGGAGTCATAAAACAAAGTTAATAATCGAATAGCCGGGAGGTTATCTTTTATTCATTTCCCGGCTTTTTTTATTTTTGAGAATTCGTGGTACAAAATTAAAGGAGTTATCATGCAAGCAGAAATGAAAGATACGGTCAAAGTGCATTACGTGGGGCAGCTCAAAGACGGAACCGTGTTCGATACATCGGAAGGGCGTGAACCGCTCTCGTTCACCATTGGGGAGAAACAGGTGATCCCGGGTTTCGAAAATGGCGTCATCGGCATGAAAGAGTCGGAGAAAAAGAAACTGCATATCCCGGCAGATGAAGCATACGGACAGGTAACGGACGATCTGGTTTACGAAGTAAATCGAGAGCAGGTGCCGGATGATATCAATCTGGAAGTCGGGCTGCCGCTGCAATTGCGCGCCCGAGATGGACAGGCGATGAATGTTGTTGTGACAGAGCTATCCGATGACAAAGTGAAGCTGGATGGAAACCATCCGCTCGCAGGCAAAGACCTGACGTTCGAAGTCACAATGGTTGAAATTCAGAAAGAATCTGAATAGATAATGAACGCCCCTGAAAACATCAAAGTTGCAGGGGCTTTTTTCAATTTATATCAGCCGTTATAGAAACACTTCTTAATTCTCTCCAAAATTAATTTTTATTAATTATCTTCGTTTCGGAACAAATATTCCCTCCGGATAGTTTCAATTTCGTAGTTTATAAAACTATATATTGAAGATAATTCGTTTTCACCCCGGATAGCGAACTTTCTGGCATTAAACTACAATTCTTCATTAAAATTCAAATTTTCACATCCTGGCGCTTTCGTGCAATAATCATTCGTTGCAGCAAAATGAGTTTGCTATGAAAAATAACTTGTAACGGTTTTTCATTGTGCTTGATCTTCTCGGATACTTCTTCTTATCGAATTGCAATAACCGACTGAATCCAATCAGTCAGAAAATGATCGCATTGACTGAACCGGATAGAAACACGATCGTTTACTCCGCCCTATGTGGGCTATTATTGTGGAGTCGCAGATTAAATTTATATTAATCGGCAGCAAATATGGCGATTTTGGCGACGCAAAAATGTTTTGCACGGTATTGGTTGGTGTTGGGTACGGGATTCGTTGACTGGAATCTGTAACATGAACTTACTAGAAAAACAGCGATCCTATCAATTCGAGAACCGACAGAAAAAATTTTATACGCCGAAGGCGTTATACAACAAAGCCAGGGGTTGGATTTTTCAACCCCTGGACTGAAAAATCTCAAAGAGTAGAATCCTGAAAGGATTCGACAATAAAGCAAAATGGTGATCAATTTAGGAGTCTTATCATGAGAACTCGATTAACCACCTGTATTTTGATGGTATTGTTTATAGTCATCACGCATTGCAATAATGATTCGCCTAATCAAACAGAATCACCAAAAGGCGTTTTTGTGGAAAAAATCGCTTTTACAAATTGGGATCTCTCCTTGCCCGCCCCTTTAATAATGATTGCTGATTTATACAATGATAATGGAATATTCAGATTATATAATCGTACTGAACTGACTGAAGGTTGCCACCCTACCTTTAGTCGCGATAAATCTTTGATTGCATATATTGATCCTGTTAATGGTACTACAGCAATGATAATACACGCTGATGGTACATTAAAGAGAGAAATTCCTTTTCCTGATAGTATTGTTGTGGAAAACAATTCTCTTTCACCGGATGGACAGAAATTAGTATTTGATTATCATAATCTTAATAGAGACTATGGAATACTCGGTGTGGGGACAATTTCGATAGATGGTAGCAATTTTAAATCTGTGCATTATGAATATGGGTGGAGTTTCTTACCCTGTTGGTCAGCGGATGGAAGTCAAATTTATTTTTCCTGGCTCGATATGGATAATCGATTCGGTCATAATTTGCCGAATACGTCTCGAAAAAAATCATACATAGTAAAAATGAATCCTGATGGCAGTGGTTTTCAGGTAGTCTCGGATACTATAAGCGGAATATCACATGATAGATATCCTGCTGTTTCACCTGATGGGACCCAGATTGCTTTTACTTCCCAACGCAATCACCCTGACAGGATAGTTTCTGAAATATTTGTCATGAATATTGATGGGACAAATGTACGACAACTATCATTTATAGAACCCGATGATAAACGCGTTGGCGGGCAATATGAAAGGTGTATATTTCATAACAATCCAATTTGGACAACGGATGGGCAATATATTCTTTTCAACCAGGATATAACTATCTATCATGCTGATATTAATGACTATGAAGATTTACAAGATATATATATTGTGAGTGTTAATGGCGGCGAAGCACAGAATATAACAAATAATGATTTTAATTCATTGACTAAGCATTGAACGACAGTGGTTTTAAATCCTCGCCGCTGTTTAAACATGCATTGAATAATGCAATAGACCGGCTGGAAGGAAAAATAAACAATGTGAGCGAAGGCGATAAGCCAACCTCCAAAGCTGGGTGTTCTGATCCCAAAGCCGAGGAAACATTACGACCTATTTGCAATACCTCTGAAATTACGTGCGAAGGGACTCATACGTGTATTTATTGGGGGACTT
>WJJN01000260.1 GCA_014729735.1 Candidatus Zhuqueibacterota bacterium | reverse complement strand
GCGAATTTTTTCGCTACGCGAGTTGTTGTTCAAAAGATGAACCAAAAACGGGATTTATTGAGGCAGCCGGAACTGGCAATCAAAGCCGGACATCTGAATGCAATGGGGCTGATTGATGAAATTTTACACTATGTGGTGCAAATATATCGGGAGCAGATAAATGCCGATGTGATGAAAAACGCCTTGCAATGGATCGAGTCCGAGCTGGGCGAGGAATATGTAAATAAGGTTTTGCATAAGTTTACCACCGACTTTCCACCGGTGGAAGTATATCAGAATAAGATAAGTGTTGAAGGTTATCTGCAGGGTAAAACGAAAGGCGATTCCAACCGGCAGATTGCATTGGAAGAGCTTCTTGCCCTGTGGCTCGAAAATATGAATTCCGCATTTTCACCATTTAGTGAAATGTTTGATGATAGTGAAATCGAAAAGAAAACCGGTTATCGAAAAGTCATCGAGAAATTGCATGCATTTTTTGAAACACAGGAATTTTTCGGACCGGAGAATGAAAACCTCATCGATCTGCTCCGCAGTCCTGCGATTGCTGTTCCGAATTCATTGTTCGGTCAACTGGAATATATCCGCACGAAATGGAGCAGCTTTCTGGGGCGCTATCTCTACCGCCTGCTGAGCGGTCTTGACTTGATCCGCGAGGAAGAAAAAATGCGCGGACTGGGACCACCGCTGATGGAAGTACCCTATTACGAAGGTGCAGAAGTAGAGCTGGAGCGCTATAGCCAGGATCGCGACTGGATGCCGAGGCTGGTGATGATCGCCAAGAGTACTTACGTCTGGCTGGATCAGCTCTCGAAAAGATATAAGCGACCTATCAACCGGCTCGATCAGATTCCGGATGAGGAATTAGACCGGCTGGCGAAATGGGGTTTCAGCGGACTGTGGCTAATCGGTTTATGGGAGCGCAGCAAAGCTTCACGACGGATTAAACAGTTATGCGGAAATCCGGAGGCAGTTGCTTCTGCGTACTCATTATTTGATTATCAAATCGCTGAAGACCTTGGCGGGGAGGAGGCGTTTCAGAATTTGAAACAGAGGGCGTGGCAACGGGGCATTCGCATGGCTGGCGATATGGTTCCGAATCATGTGGGTATCGATGGCAAATGGGTGATCGAGCATCCGGATTGGTTTGTTTCGCTGGATTACAGCCCATATCCGTCATACACATTTAATGGACCTAATCTCTCCTGGGATGACAGCGTTGGTCTTTATATCGAAGATCACTATTACAGTCGAAATGATGCAGCAGTGGTTTTTAAACGAGTAGATCACAGGCATGGCGTAGTAAAATACATTTATCATGGAAATGACGGAACCAGCATGCCCTGGAACGACACGGCGCAACTGAATTACCTGAATCCCGAAGTGCGAGAAGCTGTGATCCAAACCATATTACATGTGGCACGGAATTTCCCCATTATTCGGTTCGATGCTGCGATGACATTGACGAAAAAGCACTTTCAGCGGCTCTGGTTCCCGCAGCCGGGAACAGGCGGTGATATTCCGAGCCGGGCGGAATTCGGCATGGATAAGCACAATTTCGATCAGACAATGCCTGAGGAATTCTGGCGCGAGGTCGTAGACCGGGTTGCCGAAGAAATACCGGATACATTACTGCTGGCAGAAGCATTCTGGCTGATGGAAGGTTATTTCGTGCGCACACTGGGGATGCATCGTGTTTATAACAGTGCATTCATGAATATGCTTAAGAATGAGCATAATGATAAATACCGTGCCTCGATTCGCAATGTGCTGGAATTCGATCCTGAAATTTTAAAACGCTTTGTCAATTTTATGAATAATCCGGATGAAGATACAGCGGTCGCCCAATTCGGTAAAGATGATAAATATTTCGGTGTTGCCATGCTGATGGTAACCATGCCCGGACTACCGATGTTCGGACACGGACAAATCGAGGGTTTCACCGAAAAATACGGTATGGAATACAAGCGCGCCTACTGGGATGAACAGGTGGACGAACATCTCATCTGGCGGCATGAACGAGAAATTTTCCCGCTGATGCATAAGCGCTATCTTTTTTCAGATGTGAAAAATTTTCTGCTTTATGATTTTTTCAATGAACACGGCGGAGTTAATGAAGACGTATTTGCGTATTCGAATAGTGTTGGAACAGAGCGCGCGCTGGTGGTTTATCATAACAAATATGACAGCGCGCATGGATGGATTCGAAACTCTGCTTCTTATTCCGTGAAAACCGGAAATGGGGATGAAAAAAAACTGGTGCAGAAAAATCTGGGACAAGGTTTGGGATTAACCTACAGCGACGATTACTTTTGCATTTTCCGGGATCATCTGTCCGGCTTGGAATACATTCGTTCCAGCAAAGAGCTTCATGAAAAAGGCTTGTTCGTTTCATTGGGTGCCTACAAATATCAAGTCTTTCTTGATTTTCGCGAAGTTCAGGATAATGTCTGGCGACATTATGCCAATCTTGCCGGCTTTTTGAATGGCAGGGGAGTACCGGATATCGAACAGGCATTGAAGGAAACATTTTTGCAGCCGATATTACTGCCTTTCAAAGAGATAGTGAGTGCCGGTAGAATCAGAGACTTCATCGATTCTCAAATAGAAAAGCCGCAACAGAAAGTCAAACCAGAGATTGTGAAGTTTCAGAAAGAAAAGTTAGCGATGCTATTGCAAGAAGTTAAGACCTTCACAAACAATGACTTCGATGTACAGGAACTGGTTAGCGAGCAGTTGGAGGAATTGGGCATCATTCTGCGGCGTCCGGTTATTTTTAAGAAAAATCTGGATAAATCGAAAACCAAAAAAATTGCTTCGTTTTTGACTAAAAATGATGTCCATGATCCTGAGTTTCAGGCATGCGTACTTTATGGCTGGTGGTCGGTGCATGCACTGGGAAAAACGAGTGTCGATCAATATTATGAACAGCAAAGCCGGAGCTGGATCGACGAATGGTTGTTTGGGAAAATTCTCGCCGGTGCGTTCCAGGATTTTGGATTAAATGAAGACGATGCCCTGCATTCTGTGAATCTTATCAAATTGCTGACGACTCATCAGCACTGGTACCGGGCGAAAGGAAAGGATGCTGTTGAAAAAGCGGATGCTTTACTCGAACAACTTTTGCAAGATAGCGAAGTGCAGCTATTTATTCAGGTGAATCGCTATAATGATGTCCTGTGGTTCAACAGGGAATCATTTGAAGCATTAATCTGGTGGTTGATGCAAATTGCTGTATTGAAGCATGGAGAGGGCATTTTAAATGATAATACAAAAACGATCGATAATCTGGTTGATTGCTATAAAATCGTTCAGCAGATCAAAAAGATCGAAGATGCATCAGGCTATCAGGTAGATAAATTAATAAAACCGGTTCAGAAATAAATTTTATGCATAATGACGGGATAAATGATTTTATCCCGTCTTATCGTCCAAATATATCACAGTAAATATTGATCCTGCTCCGCTGATCTACACCGAATTTGAAAATGCTTAAATTCGGATTGCAATAATGAATGCCTTGCTTTCTGTCCCTTTAAAAAGTGTATTGAGATTTATTGGAGCTTTCGGGGATTTCATATATCCTCCATATTGCCTTACCTGCGAAGCACAACTGGAACGCAGGAACGAACTCCTTTGTAAACATTGTTTCGATGAATTACCCCGCATCCCCGAAAATTACAACATACGAGCAGAATTGGAACAAAAACTGCAACAGGAATTGCATGTTTCCCGGATTCTATCTTTATGGGAATTTAGAGACGATGTTCAATTGCTGATTCATTATTTTAAATACAACCATCATCGAATTATAGGGAATGTATTAGCGCAAAATTTGGTAAAGCAGTTTGGTAAGCTTGAAATAATGAAACGTGCGGAAATCATAGTACCGGTTCCTTTACACAAACGAAGGCTTCACAAGCGAGGATATAACCAAAGTGAACTTATTTCGGAAGGAATATCTCAATTAATCAACAAACCGGTTGTGAAAGGTGCATTGAGACGAATCATTAACACGAAAAGCCAGACGCGCCTCAATGCCATCGAAAGAAAAAAGAACGTCGAAAAAGCATTTACTATCCTGAAACAGGATTCTATTATTGGTAGAACAGTTTTATTGGTGGATGATGTAATTACAACCGGTTCGACGATGAATGCCTGTGCCGAACAATTAAGATCAGCCGGAGTTAAAGAGGTGTTTGCCTTAAGTGCGGCGAAAGCATAGTTAGAAATTAATTAAATTCACGGGAGGAGCAATGAGAAAAAATCGTCTATTTGTCACACTGCCAATCGTATTCATCCTTCTGATCTGGTCGAGCTGCAATATTCTTGACTGGACGAGTACTTCGACAGAAGAAGAATTTTACCGCGGGTTAACTTTATTCAATGAGCAGAAATTCGGAGAAGCACGGGAGAAATTTGCCGAGGCTCTTGAAAAAGATCCAAATAATTCGGAATATCTCTATTACCACGCAAAAGCAACTGTCTTCGAGTCGGACCTCGATTTTTATTCGATAGCCCGCAGAATCATTAATATCGACACATCTTCTTTTCAAAATCTAAAATTGCCGCTATATACAAAAGAACCGGACATGACACTGGCACAGGATGCGCGGTATAAAAACAAAATTTATCAGGCAACCTGGAGCGCGCACGATGATATTTCCCCGATATATTTTAACAACACGCATGGAGACGTGGAAGCGATTGATATTTCTTTTGAATTTTCCATCCTTTCCATGGCGAGGGCAATTCTTCAGATGCGGGATACGAATAATGATCTGGTTATTAATGAGAATGATCTCTATTTCACTATCCAGAAAGTGTACAATCCTTTTATCGGAAAATCAATTTATCTGCCAAATTTGACAGACATATACGAATACCTGAAAGACTCTCAGGAAAACCGGGCAGGTTTCAATAAAATGCTTGTAAACACAGCAAGCTACGCAGCAGAAGGTGTAGCCTCGATCATGAATACATTTTCGGACACCACGCTTTTTGATAATGATGACCTGGAAGAAATTATCGAGAAGGTGGAGACCATGGGTAATTTTTACCAGGTAAACGATAACATCGATAATGACAATGACGGGCAGATCGATGAAGAGTCCATTAATCTAATGGACGACGATGAAGACGGTTACATCGACGAAGATGCTCATTTATAATCAAAGGGGAAATAACATGAATAAAGTGATACTAATAATTTTACTTTTCTGTCTCTTGCTTTCCTTTACCCCTCTCCAGTCACAGACAGCACGTCCCGCTATTTTGTATGACATTAGAAGTCTCGGCATGGGAGGAGTCGGAGTTGCTTCTGCAAAAGGTGCTTATAGCTATATTTACAATCCGGCGTTGCTAACTCAGGAGCGGTTTACTCTCAGTATTCCCGGCTTGGAAGCCGAGATCGGACAAAAATTCCTCGACCTGCTGGATTTTGTAGTTGACAATCAGGAAAATTTTCGTAAGTTGAATAAAAGTTCGATGTACGTTTCACATGAAGAGAAAGCGGAAATCATCAAGGACCTCAGAGCCGGCGGCGCGGAATTCGACAATATCTGGCATCGCGGAAAAATATCTCCTGCTATTGGGATTGTATTCAAAAATTTTGCATTCAGTGTCTATAATATCTCCCAATTTGCCGGAAAAATCGATGTGGGTATTATAGTTCCCAAAGTTGAGGTTCAAGCCATTAACGACCTTGTGTTCTCTTTTGGCTACGGTAGACAAATCAATGAAAAACTGGCGATGGGGGTTGGCTTGAAATTGATCAATCGCAACGAGTCTCCGATTATCAAGCTTCAGGTCGAGGAAATGTCGGATATGAACGAAATCATCGATGAAGGTCTGGAGGATATGGAGGAGCAGAAAAAAGGCTATGGTTTTGATATAGGTGCGATATATAGCCTCACTCCCAAATTGCAGGTCGCTGCAATGGCTCAGGATATTTTAGGAGATGTGGAAGACATTGCTACTCCGTTTAATTTTAAGCTGGGAATGCAGTATTTGTATAACCAGGATCTGGTCTTAGCCGCGGATATCGAAGATTTCTTCAACCGGGATGGCGACAAGTTTGTCAATAAAATATACCTTGGCGGCGAATACCGGTATTCTGTTTTTCGAATGCGATTGGGATTTGGACAGGGATATCCTTCGGTCGGCTTGGGTTTGGATTTCAGAATTGTAAAACTGGACTATGCATATTTTACCCGTGAACTCGCTGATTCGCCGGGATCGAGAGGGGAAAGCTATCACCGGGTAGGGCTTGGACTGGGGTGGTAAATAGCATAATAATAGCTAAAGTCGAAAAATAAAATCCCTGCCAGAATTGTTTCGCTGGCAGGGATTTTTTAAATAGTCGCTGAATGACAATATTGCTGTTTTAGTTCAGACTCTCATAATTTTTGCATTAAGTCGGGTACTCATATATAACTTACTTAATCAGCAGCATCTTGAATGATTTTTGAAATTTACCTGTTTTAATGCTGCAGATATAAACGCCGCTACTCACATAATTACCATTTTCATTGGTGCCATCCCACTGTATCGTATAAAATCCTGCATTTTGTTCATTACGTGCAAGTGTTCGTATCGTCTTGCCTTTAATATTGTAGATCATCAACTCGACGTGATTTCTCTCCGGCAATTGATAGCTGATTGTAGTGCAGGGATTAAATGGATTGGGATAGTTAGGATACAGCTCAAATTTTGACGGAGCGTTTTTATCGGATGATGCAGAGTTGATGCCTGTGGAATTAATTTCAAATTGGCTGAGTACCATGATCGTATTCGCGGTATATAATCCAT